>NZ_JBAQWU010000328.1:0-8198 GCF_049299075.1 Gordonia sp. (in: high G+C Gram-positive bacteria) | reverse complement strand
CGCCCCCTACGAGGCAACCTTGACTCTCGGTTGGGCAAAGTCGCGAACGGGGAACTGGACGCGGTGGTGGTCGCCCGAGCCGGCTTGGTTCGCATCGGTCGTACCGACGCAGTAACCGAGGCACTAGACCCCGTGGTCATGGTGCCTGCACCGGCACAGGGGGCCCTCGCCGTCGAATGCCGTGCCGACGATGCCGAACTGGTGAGAATCCTCGCCGAGTTGGACGATCCGTCCACCCGTGCGGCGGTTGACGCCGAGCGAGCAGTGCTTGCGGCCCTGGAGGCCGGATGTACCGCGCCGGTCGGTGCGATCGCCGAGGTGGTCGAGTCGATCGATGAGGACGGGCGCATCTTCGCTGAATTGTCGCTTCGTGCGGCGGTGGCGGCCGAGGACGGATCCGACATGATCCGCGCTTCGGTGGTGGGCCCGGTCGATCGAGCGTCTGAACTCGGCCGGAATCTTGCCGCCGAACTGCTGGAGCTCGGTGCTGCCGCACTAGTCGATCAGTCAGGTGCACACTAGCGGCGCCTGATCCGACGGCTCCGGTACAGAACGACGGAGGCCCCACCCGGTGGGGCAGGAGAGCGCAAAACTCATGAGCCGTACCAAGAAGGCTAGTCCGGGCCGAATCCTGTTTGTCGGGTCGGGTCCGGGAAATCCGGATCTGCTGACCGTGCGTGCGATGGACGTACTGGTCAACGCCCCTGTCGCGTTCGTCGATCCCGACGTCCCCGCGTCCATCGTGGGGTTGATCGGTTCCGCGCGTCCCGTCGCCGAGCCCGCTGTGCACGACGATATGGTGCACGACGATGCGGCGCCTGGTGCCGTCGATCCCGCCGAACAGGTGGTCCGCCCGGCCCTCGGTGATCCTGCTCAGGTCGCCAAGACCCTGGTTACCACCGCCCGCACGGGCACCGATGTGATCCGCGTGGTCTCCGGTGATCCGATGACCACCGATGCGGTGCTCGCCGAGATCACTGCCGTCGCCCGCACCACCGTCGTCTTCGAGGTGCTGCCTGGTCTGCCGCACGCCGCCGTCGTGCCGGGTTTCGCTGGCCTGCCGATTGGTTCTGGGCACACTGTTGCCGATGTTCGCGGCGACGTCGACTGGGCCGCCCTGGCTGCCGCCCCCGGTCCGCTCGTTCTGCACGCCACCGACAGCCATCTCGGCGAGGTTGCCAGCGCACTCACCGAGAACGGCCTGGCCCCGCAGACGCCGGTTGCCGTTACCCTGCACGGCACCACCTGCCAGCAGCGCACGATGGAGGCCACCCTGGCTACCCTGGCCGACCTCGGCGTCGGCCTGGCCGGATCGCTGATCCTGACGGTCGGCAAAGTGGTCGGCCAGCGCCAGAAGTTCTCTTGGTGGGAGTCGCGCGCCCTGTACGGCTGGACCGTGCTGGTGCCGCGCACCAAAGATCAGGCGCCGGAGATGAGCGATCGACTGGTCGGGCACGGCGCGATCCCGCGTGAAGTGCCGACGATCGCTGTCGAGCCACCGCGTAGTCCGGCGCAGATGGAACGCGCCGTCAAGGGTCTGGTCGACGGCCGGTACCAGTGGATCGTCTTCACCTCGACCAACGCGGTGCGTGCGGTGTGGGAGAAGTTTGCCGAGTTCGGTCTGGACGCTCGCGCGTTCTCCGGCGTCAAGATCGCGTGCGTCGGCGAGGGCACCGCACAGAAGGTGCGCTCGTTCGGTGTGGAGCCGGAATTGGTGCCCAGTGGCGAGCAGTCGTCGCTCGGTCTGTTGGCCGACTTCCCGCCCTACGACGAGATCTTTGATCCGGTCGATCGCATTCTGCTGCCGCGCGCCGATATTGCCACAGAGACCCTCTCCGAGGGACTGCGTGAGCGGGGCTGGGAGATCGACGATGTCACCGCCTACCGCACCGTGCGCGCCGCTCCGCCTCCCGCCGAGACCCGCGAGATGATCAAGACCGGCGGCTTTGACGCTGTCTGTTTCACTTCTAGTTCGACGGTCCGCAATTTGGTCGGTATCGCTGGCAAGCCGCACGCTCGCACCATTGTGGCGTGTATCGGACCCAAGACCGCCGAGACTGCGGTCGAGTTTGGTTTGCGGGTGGACGTGCGCCCGGAGGACGCCTCCATTGCCTCGATGGTGGATGCGCTCGCCGAGCACGCCGCGGCGCTGCGCGCCGAGGGCGCACTGCCTCCTCCGCGCAAGAAGTCCCGGCGCGCCCGCTCCTAACCGGTTGCGCCGGCCCACCATGGCCGAGGTTCAGCAGAAACTGGTGTAGAACTACCCGGCGCAAGTCGGGTAGTTCTACGCATCTGCGGGGCGTAGCGCGCTGGCACTGTTAACTCCATGAACAGCACAGCACCGGCAAAGCCCAGCACCGCCTTCTTCGTCCAGTCCGCCATCTCCTTCGGTACCTCCTCGCTCGCCCTTCTCATCGGCGCGTTCTATCTGCCGATGGATCCGTGGCAGCGCGGCTTCGTGATTCTGGGAATCCTGTTCCTCGTCACGAGCTGCTTCAACCTCGCTAAAGTCATTCGTGACCAGCAGGAATCGGCGAGTCTGCGCTATCGGGTCGACGAGGCCCGGCTCGATAAGCTGATGATCGAGCACGATCCGCTCCGCAACCCGCCCCTGCCGACCTCGATGATGCCGACCCCGATGATGTAGCCGCCGGTCACCGTAGACTCGGGATCATGAGTTTCCCCGTGCAGCGTCCCCGGCGATTGCGGACCACCCCGGCGATGCGCAGGCTGGTGGCCCAGACTCGGCTGCACCCCGCACAGTTGGTCCTGCCGATGTTCGTTGCCGACGGCATCGATGCCCCGCGACCGATCGAGTCCATGCCCGGCGTGGTGAACCACACCCTCGACTCGGTGCGCACCGCCGCTGCGCAAGCGGTGGCGGCCGGTGTCGGCGGACTTATGCTCTTCGGCGTGCCCACACCGGCTGACAAGGACGCAGCCGGCTCGTGCGGCGCCCGGCCAGACGGCATTTTGAATCGGGCGCTCGAGGTGCTGCGCGCCGACCTGGGCGATACCACGGTGCTGATGGCCGACACCTGCCTGGACGAGTTCACCGATCACGGTCACTGCGGTGTTCTCGATGCGGGTGGTGGCGTCGATAACGTCGCCACCCTGGACGCGTACTGTGCGTTGGCGCTCGCGCAGGCCCGGGCGGGGGCGCACGTCGTCGCCCCCAGCGGAATGATGGACGGCCAGGTCGCCGCGATCCGCGCGGCCCTGGACGGCGCGGGCTACGCCGAGGTGTCGATTCTGGCGTACACCGCAAAATATGCGTCGGCCTTCTACGGCCCGTTCCGCGAGGCCGTGGGGTCGTCGTTGGACGGCGACCGCCGGACCTATCAGCAGGATCCGGCCAACCGCACCGAAGCGGTCCGCGAGCTATTGGCCGATCTCGACGAAGGCGCCGACCTGGTGATGGTCAAGCCCGCCATGAGCTACCTTGACCTGGTGCGCGACGTCGCCGAACTGGCCGACCGGCCGGTGGCCGCCTATCAGATCAGCGGCGAGTATTCGATGATCTGTGCGGCCGCCGAACGCGGGTGGATCGACCGGGAGGCCGCACTGGACGAAGCAGTGCTGTCGATTGTGCGTGCGGGCGCCTCCATCGTGCTCACCTACGCCGCCGTCGAGATCGCCGACCGACTGTCCGCAGTTTAGGCTGGAGAACATGACTGTCCCGTCGCTTCCGCCGAGGGCGTCCGCGCCGTTGGATCCGTCCCCACCTGTGGGACAAGCCCCGTCGCGGCCGGAAAGCATCGCAATTCTGATCCAGCTGTCGATTCTCGCCGCCGTATGTCAAATGATCGCAATGCCGGGTTCGTATTGGGCCGCGCGGGATCGCGCGTTGCCGATGCTCCAGGAGCAGTACCCCAATGGGGAGTTCAGCGACCCGGAGACTGTCGCGAAGATGATCGCGATCAGTGGGATCGTGATCTCCTGCATCATCGTGGTGGTCCTGGTGGCGTCGTTGATTCTGCTCCTGTTACGAGGTAAAGGCTGGGCGCGGTTCTTGATCGGATGGATCATGGCGGTCCTGACCGTGATGATGGTCTTCGAGGTCATGGACGCCGTCTTCGGCGACGGGAGTCAACAAACCCTGCCCATCTGGGCGATGATTGCGCGGATTATTGGTGGGGTGGCCGCGCTGGGTGCTTCGCTGGCCGCCCTGCATCCGGACACCCGTAAGTACGTTGAGCAGGTCGCCGCCTTCCGGCGCGGCCCGGGATAAGGAACAAAACGATGAGTGGACCGCCGGAAGGCTTCACCCCCGATCCGTCGACGTGCCCAACGCTGGTCCGCTGGGCGTACCGGTTGTGGCTGACCTCCGGCTCCCTCCTTGCCGTCGTCGGCGTTGTGTCGATTGTGCTCGCGGTGCTCGAGGTGGGCTGGAATCTGGGCCTGTTGGCGGTGGCGATCCTCGTCACCGCAGTCGGTTTGGCGTACCTGCCGATGGCACGCAAGGCGATGCGCCACCACCAGGGCCGAGGGGTGCTCGCCTCGCTCACCGTGGTCGTGTTGGTGATGGTGTTGGTGCTGACTATCGGCTTCCAGTCCGGCGAACTCGCGCTGGTGCTGTTCATTGCGGTGATCGGCTTTGCCGGTTCGGTGCTGGCCTACCGGCCGGCCGCTGACGCTTGGTACAACGGTACTGACGCCGCACCGGCCGCTGCCACCACGTCGTCGGCGAGCGAGAGCTGATGGGCGAGGAGAAGCCCGACGCCGACCGGCCCGCCGACGAGCTGGATGCTGCGATTGACGAAGCCGCGGGCGACCCCGACGAGGATCCGGCCGACACGCTCGGCGATCCCGGCGCGGTGCTGTTCGATGAGCCGGGCGGCAGCAAGATGGCGATCTGGATCGGTCCGGTGATGATCGCAGCGGTGCTCGTGCTGGAGATCGTCGGTCGGGGCCGGATCCACTGGGAAGTGCTGACCATCTTCGGTGTGCTCCTCGTCGGTTTCGGAATGCTGCAGTACGTGGCAGCCCGCCGACACGTCTCGGTGCTGCTCACTGAGAACACCCTGCGTCAGGGCGCAGAAACGGTAGCGCTGGCGGACATCCTCGAGGTGTACCCGGAGAACCGCACCCAGGACTATCAGAAGTGGGAGAGCGCCCGTGCGCTCGGCGAATTGCACGCGGTGCCGCGCCGCCGCAAAGGTGTGGGCGTGCGGCTGACCGACGACAAGCTCGCCCAAGCCTGGGCCCGGGATGTCGACCGGTTCCGCACCGAACTGAACGAGGCGGTCCTCGCGGTGAAGTTGGGCTTGACCAGCCGGGGTGATTCGGGCTCGTGACGCAGCGACGGCCGAACGCGGCCGCCACGGTTGGCCTCGTCGCGGCCGCCATCGTCGCGCTAGTGTTCGGCCTCCTTTCGTGCGCCCGTCGCGACGAGCCGCCCGCGCCGCATCGGCATGTGCACCTCGGTGACAGCTACGCCTCGGGGATGGGTTTGCAGCCGTCCGTGCCGGATGCGCCGTTCCTCTGTATGCGCGCCGAGGGCAACTACGGGCAGTTGGTGGCGCGACGCAATGGCTGGGAGCTCACCGACGTCTCGTGTGCCGGGGCGCAGACGGCGAACCTCACCGTCGAGCAATACTTCGGCGTGCCGCCGCAGCTGGATGTGCTCGACGACGACGTCGCCACGGTAACCATGACGCTCGGCGGGAACGACGCGGACGTCTTTGCGCTGGCGACCGGCGAATGCCGCCGGCTGGGCGGCGCCGACCCGGACGGCGCACCCTGCGCGGCGGCCCTGCGCACGCAACTCTTCGATGCAGTCGATCATCGGGTGCGACCGAATCTGGTCGCCGGACTGCGCGCCGTCGTCGCGCAGGCGCCGCGGGCGCAGGTCGTGGTCACCGGCTATCCGTGGCTGCTTCCGGCGACCGGCGGGTGTTTCGATGAGGTGTCCGTCGCCACCGGCGACGTGCCCTTTCTCCGTGCCCTGCAACGCAGGCTGAACGATGCGGTGCGGATGGCCGCTACGGCGGCCGGGGTCACGTACGTCGACCTCGAGGCGGTCTCAGCGGGGCGCGATGTGTGTGCCGGGGAACAGCAGCGGTGGATCAGCCCGGCGGGCCGTGGGCCCGGCTCGCTGCATCCGACGGCGCGTGGCCAGCAAGGGATTGCCGACGCAGTGCAGGCGGCCCTCGACCGGTGATCTGCGAGTAGAGATTGTTGATCGATGCAGCAACTTTTCTGATGAACATCGGCAGGCATTCTGGCCGGAGGCCCGGTCCGCGCGGGATGATGATGGCCGGGGCGCCCGCGGGGTGGTCCGCCGTGCACGACTGCCCGCACCGCTGCAACAGGAAGTTCTCGAATGACAGAACCCAAGAGGCGCCGCCCGCCACTTGATCAGTTGCGGACCTTTCTGGTGGTCTACCGCGCGGGATCGTTCAGCGATGCGGCGCGTCGACTGAACGTCTCGCAGCCGACGGTCACCAATCATGTGGCCTCGCTGGAGAAGTGGTTCGGCAATGAGCTGTTTATCCGCGACATCACCGGCGTCACCCCGACCGTGCATGCGCAGCAGATCGCCGGCATGATCGCCGATCAGATCGACTACATCGACCGCTTTTTTGGCAATGAGGAGTCGGTGGAGTCGGCGCTGCGGGAGGTCCGAATCGGTGGCCCGCGCGAGCTGATCCTGACGGTCGTGATCCCGGCGCTCGCCGCCGATGCCGGCCGGCTGCCGAAGCTGAACTTCGCCATGGCGCCTTCCCGTGACCTACTGGACGACCTGCGGGCCGGGCGGCTGGATCTGGCGGTGTCGACCATTCGACCGCGCGACCCGGAACTGGTGGGGTGGCCGCTGATCGACGAAGGGTTCTGGATGGTGGCCCCGCCCAGCCTGAAGATCCCCGGCGACTCGATCTCGCGGCTGTCGACGCTGCCGATCGTCGCCTACAACCGGGATCTCGCCGTGATCCGTCGCTTCTGGAATTCGGTGTTCAACGCCGAACCCGCGTTCGATCCGGACCTGGTGGTCGCCGATCTGCTGGCGGTGAAGCAGGCGGTTCTCGACGGTTTCGGCATGAGCGTGCTGCCGAGCTACCTGGTGTACGAGGAGGTGGCCTCCGGCGCGCTGGTGCGCGTCGCCGAGACGGCCGAACCGCCGATCAACACGGTTTTCTTGGTGGCGCAGCGGCCGGCGTTCGCCTCGCGGTCGATGATCGAAGGCATGGCCAAGCTGCTGCTCAAGCGGGTCAATGAGTTTGGGTCGCGGATCGATCCGTCGACGTCGGGTTCCTGAGACCGCTGCTGACTAACCGGTCGCGGCCCTGCGACTTGGCCTGATACAAGGCCCGATCTGCGTTGCGCCACAGTTCATCGGCGTCGCGACCGGCCCCGGAACTCGGTGCCAGCAGGGCGAAGCCTGCGGATACCGAGGTGCGGGGTCCGACGTCGGGGGTGGTGCTGCGGGCCGTGCGGACGCCCGCGAGAAGTGCTTCGGCGCGCGCAGTAAGCGTGGCCTCGTCGTCTCCTGCCAACAGTGCCGCAAACTCGTCGCCGCCCACCCGGTACACCGTGTCAGCCGGGCCACTCGCCGCGGCAAGGGCCTGACCGACCGCGACCAGATAGTCGTCGCCTGCGGCATGTCCGTAGCGGTCGTTGCAGGCCTTGAGATGGTCCAGATCGAGCAGCAGCAGGCCGCCAGCGCCGGTCTGGACCAGATCGTCGTCGAACGCTCGTCGATTGGGCAGCCCGGTGAGGGTGTCCCGGCGGGCCAGCAGGTAGAGGCGTTGGGCGCGTAGCCAGTCGTCGCGGGCGGCCTGTTCGAGACGGTAAGCAAAGCGCAGCACGACCAGCGCCATCAGCACCGCGGCGCCGAGCATCAGGATCGCGTACGGCGTGAGCGGGAAGGCGACGGACTCGGTCGCCACGACCCCGGTGAGGATGGCCACCAGTGATGGGGCGAGCAGTCGGAAGGGGATCTGCACGACGCCCAGACTGAGCAGCACCGCCAGCGGCATCAGGAAGGGCACGACGTCGTAGCCCTTGGGTAGTTGGATGGCACGCTGGATCATCTGAGCAGTCACGACCGTCGCGATCGCAGCGACGTAGATCAACGACGACCAGGCCTGTGCGCGGCGCGCGAACGTGGTGGCCAAGGCGATCGCGGCGGCCGGCATGATGCTGGTCGCCAGGAAAATTCGACCCAGCCAACTGGCCTCGGTCGGGATACGCAGCTC
>NZ_JBAQWU010000327.1:0-5042 GCF_049299075.1 Gordonia sp. (in: high G+C Gram-positive bacteria) | reverse complement strand
CGGCTGTCCGGCGCACTGGTGGCAGTACCCGCGGGCGTCAAGCTCCCGTGGTTCGGTCCGCCGATGTCGGCACCGTCGATGGCCACCGCGCGGCTGATGGAAACCTGGGCGCACGGGCGTGACGTGGCCGACGCGCTCGGCGTCGCCGCCGAGCCCGACGACCGGATCGCCAACATCGTGCACCTGGGCGTGCGTACCCGGGACTTCGCCTACGTCGTCAACGGACTGGCGGCGCCAGCCGACGAGTTTCGCTGGGAAATCACCGCGCCGTCGGGCGAACTGTGGACCTGGGGGCCGCCGGACGCGGCCAATGTGGTGCGCGGGCCCGCCGTCGACTTCTGCGAATTGGTGACTCAGCGTCGCCACCTCGACGATCTGCGACTGGAACTGATCGGCGACGACGCCCAGCAGTGGGGGACCATCGCACAGGTCTTCGCCGGGCCGCCCGGAAGTGGTCGGGCACCGTCGACACCGCCCGAGCAGGCGAACTGACATGACCGACGTGGTGCGCATCGGCAACGCATCGGGCTTCTACGGCGATCGCTTCAGCGCAGTTCAGGAGATGCTGACCGGCGGCGAACTGGACTACCTGACCGGCGACTACCTCGCCGAACTCACCATGCTGATCCTCGGCCGCGATCGCATGAAGGATTCGTCGCTGGGCTACGCCAAGACCTTCCTGCACCAGATGCGTGAGAACCTGGCATTGGCGCTGGACCGGCAGGTGCGGATCGTGGTCAACGCCGGCGGCCTCAACCCGCACGGTCTGGCCGTCGCACTCCGGGAGCTGGCGAGCGAGCTGGGCGTCGACGCCGGAATCGCCTTTGTCTCCGGCGACGACCTCGCCCCGCGCGCCGCCGAACTCGGCCTGGGCGCACCGTTGACCGCGAACGCCTACCTCGGCGCCTTCGGCATCAAGTCCGCGCTGGACCGCGGCGCCGACATCGTGGTGACCGGCCGCGTCACCGATGCCTCGCTGACCGTCGGCCCGGCCGCCGCCGCCTTCGACTGGACCGAGCGCGACCTGCACCCCATCGCCGGAGCCGTGATCGCCGGACACGTGATCGAGTGCGGCGCACAAGCCACCGGCGGCAACTACTCGTTCTTCACCGAAATACCTATGGGGCACTTGGGATTTCCCATCGCCGAACTACATTCGGACGGCTCCTCGGTGATCACCAAGCACGACGGCACCGGTGGCGAAGTGAGTATCGGCACTGTCACTTCCCAGTTGCTGTACGAGGTCCGCGGACCGCGGTATTACAACCCCGATGCCACCGCGCGCCTGGACTCGGTGCAGCTGACGCAACGCGGACCCGACCGCGTCGCGATCTCGGCGGCTACCGGTGAGGCGCCGCCGACTGACCTCAAGGTCTCGCTCAACCAGCTCGCCGGGCTGCGCAACGAGGTGGACGTGGTCCTCACCGGCCTCGACATCGAGGCCAAGGCCACGCTCTTTCAGGAACAGTTCACCGCCGCGCTGCCCGAGGTGCCCGCCGAACTCGAATGGACGCTCGTCCGGCACGACCGCCCCGACGCCGACACCGAGGAACAAGCCAGCGCCATCCTGCGGTGCGTCGCCCGCGACACCGACCCGAAGAAGGTCGGCCGGGCGTTCGCCAACACCGCCGTGCAGCTCGCGCTGGCCACCTACCCCGGTTTCACGCTCACCGCGCCGCCCGGAAACGGGTCGCCGTACGGGGTCTTTGAACCCGGCTACGTCGACGCCGGCTTGGTGGAGCACCGCGTTACGCAGGTCGACGGACGCACCGTGCTGATCCCGCCGTCGGCGCTGCGCGCCACCCCGATGATCGACAACGACGATCCGGCGCCTGTCTCGGCCACCGACTGGGGGCCGACCCGGCGCCTGCCGCTGGGCGCCGTCGCCGGCGCGCGGAGCGGCGATAAAGGCGGCAGCGCCAACATCGGGCTGTGGGCCCGCAGCGATGCAGCCTACCGGTGGCTTGACCAGTTCCTGAGCACCGAGCGGCTGGTCGAGCTGCTCCCGGAGGCCGACGGTCTGGAGATCCACCGCTACCGGCTGCCGAACCTGCGGGCGGTGAACTTCGTGATCGAAGGGATCCTGGGCCGCGGCGTCGCCGAGAACGTCCGCTTCGATCCGCAAGCCAAAGGTCTCGGCGAGTGGTTGCGTTCGCGCCACGTCGAGATCCCGGAACAGCTGCTGCACTGATCCGTTCGTCCACCGAAAGAAGAGATATGCCGATCACCAACGCCGCGTGGGAGACCCCCGAGCGTCGGGCCCTGCGCGCGACGGTGGCCGGATTCGCCCAGCGGCACATTCTGCCGTACCAGGACGAGTGGGAACGCGCCGGCGAGATCCCGCGCGAACTCCACGCCGAGGCTGCCCAACTCGGTCTGATCGGCCTGGCCTACCCGGAGTCGGTGGGCGGGGCTGGCGGTGACGCCGCCGACGCCGGCATTCTGTGCGAGGAGCTGCACGAGCGCGGCGTGGCCGGGGGCGTCTTCGCCTCCCTGTTCACCAGCGGCATCGCCCTGCCGCACCTGATCGCGGCCGGCGACCACACCCAGATCGACACGTGGGTTCGGCCCACCATCGACGGCCGCCTCATCGGCGCCCTGGCAATCACCGAACCGAGCGGCGGCAGCGACGTCGGGAACCTGCGGACCACCGCGGTGCGCGACGGTGAGGCCTACATTGTCAACGGCGCCAAGACTTTCATCACCTCCGGAGTCCGGGCCGACTTCGTGGTGGCCGCGGTGCGCACCGGCGGTCCCGGCGCGGCCGGCGTCTCGCTTCTGGTGATCGAGAAGGGCACACCCGGCTTCGCGGTGGACCGCCAACTCGACAAGATGGGCTGGCGGGCCTCGGACACTGCGGAACTCTCCTTTGTCGACTGCCGCGTTCCGGTGGAAAACCTGGTGGGGGCCGAGAACTCCGGATTCGCCCAGATCGCGGCCGCCTTCGTCACCGAACGCGTGGCCCTGGCGGTGCAGGCGTACGCGCAGGCGCAGCGCTGCCTCGACCTGACGCTCGACTGGGTTCGGGAGCGCGAGACCTTCGGTAAGCCGCTGATCGCCCGGCAGAACGTGCAGGACGCGGTGACCGATATGGCGCGCATGATCGACACCGCCCGCGTCTACACGCGCGCCGTCATCGACCAGTACTGCGCTGGCAATACGGACCTGATCGCCGAAGTCTGCTTCGCCAAGAACACTGCCGTCGAGACCGCCGAGTGGGTCGCCAACAAGGCCGTCCAGCTATACGGCGGGATGGGCTACATGACCGGCACCGAGGTGGAGCGGCAGTACCGCGATATCCGCATCATCGGCATCGGCGGCGGCACCAACGAGATTCTGCGAACACTGGCCGCGAACCGATTGGGGTACACCACGTGACCGTTCTGCGCAGCACACTCGACACCGACTCGGCGGAGTTCGCCGCGAACGTTGAGGCGATGAACGCCAAACTCGCCGAGCTGGACGTGGAGTTCGGCAAGGTGCTCGACGGTGGCGGCGAACGCTCGGTGGCGCGGCACCGTCAGCGCGGAAAGCTGTTGCCGCGCGAGCGCATTGAACTGCTGATCGATGCCGACTCGCCGTTCCTGGAACTGTGTCCGCTCGCCGCCTTCGGCTCAGCGTTCGCGGTCGGCGCCTCAGCGTGCGTCGGCATCGGGGTGGTGGAAGGCGTCGAATGTTTGATCGTGGCCAACGACCCCACCGTCAAAGGTGGCACCTCAAACCCGTGGACGCTGCGAAAGATATTGCGCTGCAACGACATCGCTCTGGAGAACCGGCTGCCGGTGATCTCCCTGGTGGAGTCCGGCGGCGCCGACCTGCCCACCCAGAAAGAAGTCTTCGTTCCGGGCGGTCGGATGTTCCGCGACCTCACCCGACTGTCGGCGGCCGGTATCCCGACCATCGCGCTGGTCTTCGGCAACTCGACCGCAGGCGGGGCCTATGTGCCGGGAATGAGCGACCACATCGTCATGATCAAGGAGCAGTCCAAGGTCTTCCTCGGCGGACCGCCGCTGGTCAAGATGGCCACCGGTGAGGAGAGCGACGACGAGGAACTCGGCGGTGCGCAGATGCATGCGCGCACATCCGGTCTGGCCGACTACCTCGCCGAAGACGAGCAGGACGCGATCCGTCTCGGACGGCGCATCGTCGCCCGGCTGAACTGGCAGAAGAAGGGGCCCGCGCCGTCGTCGCACGCACCGGAACCGCGGTACAGCCCGGAAGAGTTGCTCGGCGTCGTACCCCCGGATCTGAAGGTGCCGTTCGATCCGCGCGAGGTGATCGCGCGGATCGTCGACGACAGTGACTTCGACGAGTTCAAACCCGAATATGGCACCTCGCTGTGCACCGGCTGGGCCCGGATTCACGGATTTGCCGTCGGCATCCTGGCCAACGCACAGGGCGTGCTGTTCTCGGCTGAGTCGCAGAAGGCGACGCAGTTCATTCAGCTCGCGAACCGGTCCAACACGCCACTGCTGTTCTTACACAACACCACCGGCTACATGGTGGGCAAACAGTACGAGCAGGGCGGCATCATCAAGCACGGCTCGATGATGATCAATGCCGTCGCCAACTCGACAGTCCCGCACATCTCGGTCCTGGTCGGCGCCAGCTACGGCGCAGGCCACTACGGGATGTGCGGCCGCGCCTTCGACCCGCGATTCCTGTTCGCCTGGCCGAGCGCGAAATCGGCGGTGATGGGCGGCGCGCAGCTGGCCGGGGTGATCTCCATCGTCGCAAGGGCCTCCACCGAAGCCAAGGGTGGCATCGTCGACGAGGAAGCCGACGCCGGTATGCGCGCGATGATCGAGGCGCAGATCGAAGCAGAATCGGTGCCGATGTTCCTGTCCGGAATGCTCTACGACGACGGCGTCATCGACCCCCGCGACACCCGTTCGGTTCTCGGCATGAGCCTGTCGGCCATCGCGAGTGCGCCAGTGGAGGGCACCAGCAACTTCGGTGTCTTCCGGATGTGAGGAAGCCCATGACTGCGAATGTGATCACGTCCGTCCTCGTCGCCAACCGGGGCGAGATCGCGTGCCGGG
>NZ_JBAQWU010000326.1:0-2314 GCF_049299075.1 Gordonia sp. (in: high G+C Gram-positive bacteria) | reverse complement strand
GGAACGACCTCCCCTGCTGGCCGGCCATCTGCTGCCCGGGAACTGTCTGCCCCGGTGATGGGAAGTGCCGATCCGGAATAGGTTGCGGCGCGCCTGGCTGCGGCCGGTGCGGAGGCGACCCGGGCGGAAGCGACCCGGGCGGAAGCGACCCGGGCGGCGTCTGCCCGCCTACTGATGCCACCGGATCGAAATTGTCAGTCACAATGCGCCTCCCCATCGCCGACGAGATCACTCGCCGACCGCCAAATGCGAGAAATCTAACACACCCCAATTCCGTGCACGCAATGGCAAACATCCAGGTTAGCGGCGGATCTCCCGAACATTCAACACGACCAGGGCGCCGGCTACCAGTGTCGAGGCGTACAGCAGAGAGACGAAGAGGCCCCACATCGCCTGGGTCGGGTCGAACACGGTTCGGCTCGCGTCCAGCCACGCCGCGTAGTTGCGCGTCGGCAGCAGACCGCGCGCCGGTCCGAGGGCACCGAGGGCACCCAGCAGATGGCCGCCGAGGGTCACCGCGATCGTCCCGGTCACGGCAACGGTCGTATTGTCCCCCGCCAGCGTGGACAGCAACAGCGCGAGCGCGGCGATCCAGGTCAGATAGACCAGAATGTAACCGAGCATCATCGCGAGTCGGATCGGGACGGCGCTGCCGGTGACTCCCGGCCCGGCGATCGGCAGCAGCATGCCCGTCCCGAAGAACGCCCAGCCGATCACGTAGCTGACCACGGCAAAGACGATCGCCGTCGCGGCCACGATCACCGCGAGAGCCGCCGCCTTCACCAGCACAAGTCGGCTGCGCGAGACGGGAACGGTCGCTAGCACCCGTAGGTATCGCCACTGCGATTCGCGAGCGATCGCCTCACCGAACAGGTACGCAACAACCACCACCAGCAGCAGTTGACACCCGAGGTACAGCATCATCACCGTGAAGTTCCCTGCGCTGCTGCTCGCCAGCGCACCGATCACATCGCCCTCGATGACGAACCTGGAGTTGCCCGCAGCCAATACCCCGGCCAGGGCCAGCGGAAGGACGGTCGCCGCGAGCAAAATCACCCAGGTGCCGCGTCGCTGCAATTGCCGACCGATCTCCGTCCGCACACTGAGCGCCCGCGGCGATGGGCCGATCAGCGAGTCGCCGCGGGCGGGTGGAATCGACAGACTGGCACCGACATCAGGCGGCACCGACCTGGGGTTCGCGGCGCGATAGACCGCACTCAACCGATCAAGGCAGGCCGGGGCGTCGTCGAACGCCGCGCCCACGACGCTGTCGAGAGGCCCCGCCCAGGAGATGGCGCCGTCGCGCAGGACCAGCGCATCGGTGCACAGCGGTGCCAGCTCAGGCAATTGATGGGTGGCCACGACAACGGTGCGCCCGGTGGCGGCATACCGGGCGAGGGCGGCGACCAGGTCCCGAATCTGATCCGGGTCCAGCCCGTTGGTAGGCTCGTCGAGAATCAGCACGTCGGGCAGGCCGAGCATCGCTTGGGCCAGAGCGAGCCGCTGCCGCGTGCCCATGCTGTACGTCTCGGCGCGTTGATCAGCGAACCGCGCAAGTCCGGTCAGCTCGACGACGGTGTCGACCTGCGCGTCGGCCCGATCGCGGCCGCCGATCTTCCACAACGAGGTCAGGCCCTCGCGACCGGTCAGGTGCGGCACCACACCGGGTTCGTCGATCGTGATGCCGACGCGGGTGAGGATCGGAGCACCCGGAGCGACGGGAGATCCGAAGATCGCCACCCGCCCCGCGTCGGCTTCGACAAGGCCGGCCATGGCCCGCAGCAACGTCGTCTTGCCTGCGCCGTTCGGGCCGAGGAGGGCCACAACCCGACCCGCCGGGACGTCGAAGCTGACATCGTCGAGGACCACCCGGTCGCCGTACTTCTTCGAGAGCCGGACCACCGAGACCGCGGGCGCTCCGGCCACTGTGATGACCGGACCGCGTCGCCGCCGATACACCAATGCGATCACGCCGGCCGCCGCCCACGCAACGATCAGCACACCGGTACCGATCAACGGGATCAGCTGCGAGTCGGTGACCGGGCCGAAGGAGATCATGATCCGCTGACGGTATCAATCGCGTCCGGAAACCGACGACGGCGGCGGACTACGGTGATGGACATGCCCGCCGGTCGCTTCGCTCCTTCCCCATCCGGGGACCTGCACATCGGGAACCTGCGGACGGCGTTGCTGGCGTGGCTGTTCGCGCGGTCGACCGGCCGCGACTTCCTGATCCGCATGGAGGATCTCGACCGGGTCCGTCCGCGGGCCGCCGAACGTCAGCTTGCCGACCTCGCCGCGATCGGCCTTGATT
>NZ_JBAQWU010000325.1:0-10515 GCF_049299075.1 Gordonia sp. (in: high G+C Gram-positive bacteria) | reverse complement strand
AACTCGGGGGCTTTGCGGTAGTCGGCGACAAAGACTTCGGCACCGGTCACCCGCACCAGCGACGAGACGAAAGCCGAATACATCATGGGGGGTGGTGCCGATGTAGCCACCACCGGGCAGGTAGACGATGGTGGCCCGGATTGGCGCTTTGCGGTCCGCGGGGTCGACGCACTCATCCGAACTCGCCCGCGCGCGACACCACACCCCGGGCACCCCGGCCACGACGTCGTCGGTGAGTTCCACCTCGTTCAGATTCTCGACGAACGGCGGCATCACCACCCGACAAATGTTGTCGACGACCCTCTCCACCGACCGAAACTCGTCGATGGGCAGCCCCAGCGAGTAACCCATGAAGTTGCGGATGACCTGGCGGGTGACCGCCTGACCGACGTTCTCGAGATGGTTACCGGGGCCTTCCCACGGGCGACGGAACGGCACCTGCGCCAGCCCGGTGAGCAGATTCCCACCCAAACCCACCAGCGTCCACGCCGTGACCGGAGCACTGGCCGTTTGTACTTCCGGACGTTCGGCCATCACCATGCGGCCGAGTTTACTGTCGGCAGCGCACTACTTAACCAGCGCGCTGCGGAGGTTCCTCTTGAGGAGCTTGCCCACCGGGTTGCGCGGTAGCTCGGGGAGAATCTCGAGGCTTTCGGGCAGCTTGTACGAGGCGATGTTGCGCTGACGCAAAAAGTCGGAGGCCTCGGCCAGGGTCAGTTCCGCCTCCGGCAGCAGCGCTGCCACCACATGCACGCGCTCTCCCATCACCTCGCATGGGCGGCCGATCACTGCCACCTCCGCGACGGCCGGATGATCGCTGAGCAAGGCTTCGATCTCGGCCGGCGCGATGTTCATGCCGCCCCGCACAATGAGGTCTTTGGCCCGGTCCACATAGCGCAGGTACTGGTTCTGCTCGCCGGCGATCTCGAAGATCTCGCCGGAGCGCAAGTACCCGTCGGCGTCGAACGGGTTGGCCAGTTGCTCACCGTTCAGATAGCCCGCGAAAACCATCGGTCCGTCGATGTAGAGCTCACCGGGCTTGCCTGGCTCGTCGATCACCTCACCGGTCTCCTCGTCGATCAGCTTGATGCTGATCCACTCGCTGACACGCGACGCCCACTGCACGTTCTCGGCGCCATACCGCGGGAAGTACATGGCCCGGTTGGTCGGGTCCGGGAAGTCCTCTGGGCTCGACAGCAGACCGATGCCCTCGTTGGAGCCGAAGAAGTTGATCACCGCAATGCCCATCTCCTCCTGCCAGCCACGCACGGTGACCGGCTGCAGCGGCGCCGAACCGGAACCGACGCGGGTCAGGCTCGACAGATCGATCTGGCTGCGCAACTGCTCGTTACGCAAGAGCATCAGCAGCAGTGCGGGCGGTGCGACGGTATAGGTCACCCGCTCGCTGGCGATCTGCCCGAAGAACGTCGGCGCATCGAAGGGGTGATGCTGCACCAGAGTCGACCCGGTCCGCAGCCATGGCAGCAGTTTGCCAACGAAGGCGGCCATGTTGATCATCGGGAACGGATTGAGCAAGACGTCGTCGGCCGTCAGGCGTGGCGCGTCGACGCCAGCCCACGTGAATGAGAGCCAGTCGTAGTGGGCGCGCGGCACACCTTTGGGAGCGCTTTCGGTACCGGAGGTCCAGCAGATGGTGATCGGATGGTTCGGGTCGGCGACGTAGCCGTGCGCCGCGACCGCGGCACGGTCGGCGTCGGTCGCCGTCGACGACACCAGCGAGAGCACACCGGCGAGCGGCTCACCGACCGGTTCGGAGGTCAACGTCGCCACCACGCGCAGCCCGGGGATCTGCGCTGCGGCCCCGACGGCTTCGGCGGCCATCGCGCGGCCGGCGAAATCCGGGACCGTGACCAGCATGGCGAATCCAGCAGCGCTTCCCATGCCGAGCAGTTCGTGCTCCCGATACTGCATAGCCAGCGGTGAGACGACGGCGCCGATCCGCCACGCGGCCAAATACAGCTCCACCAACTCCACGCCGTTGGGCAGTTGCACTCCGATGACGTCACCGACTCTCACTCCGGACTCGAGGAGCCGTGCGGCCAGCGCCGTCACCTCGTCGTCCAGTTCGCGCCAGGTGAGCCGGCGCGGCGCCGTACCGACCAGCGCCACATTGTTGGCGGGATCGACGAGCGCTATCTTGTCGGGGTATTCCGCCACGCGGTCGGTGAAGATCTGATCGACGGTGTCATCGGTCCACGCCCCGAGGGCACGGAACCGGGCGATTTTGTCGGGCGAGTAGAGCCCGGCGGCGAAATCAAGCATGGATGCTTCCTTCCAGAGATGGGCGCACGAGCCTGGCGGCTGCCTGCTGGTATTGATCGGTGAGGCGGTCGACGATGGCGCCGACCGGTTGGATTTCGGTAACCGCACCCAGACCTTGGCCGGCCGCCCACAAGTCTTTCCAGCGGCCGACCGCGCCGGCGGCCTGATAGTTGCGCTCACGCTCGGCCTCATCGAGGCGATCGGGGTCCAGGCCGTTGACGACCAGGCTCGGGCGCAGCCACGACGCCGGCGTACCGGTGATGGCGGCGCTGACAATCAGATCGTCAATGCCGCAGTCGACCACCATCTGCTTGTAGCCGGTGACCGCCAGGCTCTCCTCGGCGGCCAGGAACGACGTGCCCATGTAGACCAGATCGGCGCCCGCCGCGACAGCCCCCGCGATGCCGTACCCGTCGGAGATTCCCCCACCGATGATCAGCAGCCCGTCGAAGAACTCACGCACCGCGGCAGTGAAAGCAAACGGCGAAAGGGCGCCGGTGTGTCCGCCCGCGCCAGCAGAGATGCAGGCGAGGCCGTCGACACCGGCGGCGGCGGCCTTGCGCGCCATCGGAAGATCCGCGACATCGGCGATCACCAGTCCGCCGTACCCGTGGACCGCCTCAAGCACCGGCTTCGGGGAACCCAGCGCGGTCACCACCACCGGCGGCCGGAACCGCGCCACCACCGCGAGGTCGTCCGCCAGCCGGGCGTTGGTGCGATGAGTCACCAGGTTGACCGCCCACGGGAGGGTTCGCCCCTCGACAGTGAGCCCGTCGGTGATGGTCTGCAGCCATTGCTCCAGGTCGGCGGTCGTCCGGCAGTTCTGGGTCGGGAAAGCGCCAAGGATGCCCGCCCGGCCGGCGGCGATCACCAGATCCGGCCCGGAGACCAAGAACATCGGTGCCGCGACCACGGGCAGCGCAAGCTGATTGAGCAGGCTCCGCATCAGATCGCCTCCACCGCGTCGCCCGCACGTTCGGTACTGCGCCAGCGGCGCAACTCCGACCCGGGGGCCCAGGCCGAATGAGTGCCCGACGACACCCGTTCGGGCAGCTTGACCCGGCACACCGGGCCGTCGGCGAGCCGCGCCGCATCGAAGACCACCGCGAATGAGGCGTTCTGGTTCATGTCGGTGGTGATCGTGACCAGGTAAGCGTCCTCTTCGGCGGTCGATCCCACTTTGGGCGCCACGCTGGTTTCGCTGGCGAACACCCCGTCGCCGAACGAGTAATGCTCTTCGCTTCCGGTCTGGACGTCATGCCGAACCAGTCCGTCGAACAAAAACCAGTCCGGTTTGCCGGTGGCGGCATAGGCGTACCGGTAGTCCGTGGTCAGATAGTCCGCGTTCATCATGCCGAACTCGCTGACGGTGTCGGTGAGCGATTCCTCCCGGACCGCGCCGGTCGCCAGATTGAAGCGCCAGCGGTGCAGCCGCGTCTGCATCCGGTTCAGCGCCAAGAAACGGAACGGCCGCAACGCCTTGGGTAGGTGTGCTGAATCGGCCAGGCTGGGATCGGGGTCGTGCTGGAAGAAGCCGTCGAGCACCACTTCGTCGCCGTCTTCGAAGGCATTGGTGAAGTGCAGGACATACGTGGGATCGGCCTCGAACCAGCGGATCTGCGACGGGTCGCCGTGCCGCGGGAGAATGCCGAACCGCGAAGGTAGATCGTGCAGCTTGGGCACATGATGACCGGCGCGCAACAGCTCGGCGTCCCAGAAGAGCGGGAAATCGTTGACGATCACATAGTTTTCGGTGAACGCCATGTCATGCGGCAGACGCGGGCCGGGCAGTTCGATCGGCACGTACTGGGCGAGATCGTTGTTGGCGTCGACGACCCCGTAGTGCATATACGGCGATTGCTTGCCGTAGTTGAAGAAGAGCAGTTCACCGGTGCGGTCGTCGTTTTTCGGGTGTGCCGAGACGCCGAGTTCGGCGGGGAACGAGCCGTTGAAGTCCGCCCGGCCGCGCGCCTGTCCGGTCAGCGGGTCCATCCGGTACAGATCACCGCACTGGTAGTAGCTGGTGAGTGCTTCGCCCCGGAAGATCGTGACATCGGTACTGGACGAGTCTTTGAGAAACCCGCGAGCACCGACGCCGTCGCGGCGATCGGAGACGGTCGGCGACTCGGCGATTCCGGCCCACAAGGACCGGCCGGCCTCCTGCTCGGCGGCCAGCCCGTCGGTCCGAACGAATCGGTTGCGATAGAACGCAGTCCCATCGCGGAATCCCACCATATGGACCATGCCGTCCCCGTCGAAGGGATGGTACTGGTGGATCGGCATGTGCAGCGGGTTCTCGGTATTGCGCAGGTAGACGCCGTCGAGATCCGCGGGGATCGTCCCCTCCACGACGGCCAGGTCGTCGGCGTTGAACTCCGCTTGCTGCGGCCGCCAGGGACCGCTGCGATAGGGATGGTCGTCGTCGTCGGGAATGGTGGTGATCATTCGCTCCACCACGTCCACATTGGTCACCATGATGCTGTCCTTACGTTCTTTCTTTCGCGTTGCATGAGTCGGGGGGTCAGGGGGCGGCGCTGGTACAGACGAGGGCGACGCAGGTGGCGGTACTGCCGCCGAAGTTCACCGTGCCGAACGTGGAGGCGTTCTCCACCTGCGTTTCGCCCGCGCGGCCGGAGACCTGGGCGGCGGCGTCGAGCAGCATGCGGATTCCGCTCGCACCGACCGGGTGGCCGCCGCCGAGCAGGCCACCGCTGGGATTGATGGGCAGCCGACCGTCGCGTTCGATGTCGCCGTTGTCCACGGCTTGGTACGAGCGGCCGGGCTCGGTGAGACCGAGATGGTCGATCGTGAGGTATTCGCTCATCGAGAAGCAGTCGTGGATCTCCATACCGTCCACATCGTTGAGTTCCACCCGAGCCCGGGACATCGCATCGGTGATGGCTTTGCGCAGGTGCGGAAGCAGGTAAGGACCCTCGTGTCGGCGACCCAGCTTGCTTTCCAGCGACAGACCCGCGGTGGTGTGCCCCCAGCCGGTGACCTGCGCCCACGGCGCGGCCTGCGGGTGCGCCGTGCGATACCGGTCACTCACCAAGATCACGCCCGCCGCACCGTCGGTGATCTGACTGCAGTCGAGGCGCCGCAGCCGTCCCTCCACCAGCGGGTTGCGGGCATCGTCGTCGGTGAACGACAGTTCGGTCCAATTCCGCGTCTGCGCCTTCGGGTTGACGCGCGCGTTGGCGAAGTTGATTTCACCGATGCGGCGCAGGTGCGCATCGTCGAGACCGTACCGGCGGTCGTACTCGTCGGCCATTTCCGCGAACATAAACGGCCACATGTATTTGGCCTGCTCCCCCTCATGCCCGGTCCACGCTGCCGCACCCAGGTAGGCGGCCGCCTGATCGCCCGGCACCGTCTTCTCCAGTTCGACACCGAGCACCAGCGCGACGTCGTAGCGACCCGCCTCCAGATCTGCCATCGCCGCGAGCAATGCGGTGCCGCCCGACGCGCAGGCAGCTTCGTGGCGGGTGGCCGGAATGCCCCAGAGGTCGTCGATCACCGTCGCGGGCATCGCGCCGAGGTGCCCCTGCCCGGTGAACAACTGCCCGAAGGCGTTCGCCACATGAATCACCTCCACAGCGTCCGGTCCGATCCCGGCCGCCGCGCAGGTCTCGGTCACCGCTTCGGTTGTCAGGTCCGCGAAGTCGCGGCCTTCTCGGTGCCAATTGCGGGCGAAATCAGTCTGATAGCCGCCCAGCATCCAGATGGAAGTCATCTCGGTAGGTGCTCCTTGTCGTCGCAGTTGGAGAGTGGTCGTCGCAGTTGGAAAGTGGTCGTCGCCGCCGGAAGGTGCGCGACTGGATGATGTATGTCACTATAACTATCAAAGTGACTCTGTCAATTACTCCACCCGTGGCTCCGGAAGGGCACCAATGACCCGCACCCCGACCCACACCCGCGACGCCTGGATATTCGAGTACGCACGCACACCGCGCGGCAAAGCCTCCTCCTCGGGTGGCCTGCACGAGTACACCGCCACCGATCTGGTAGTTCATCTGATGCGCGCGCTGACCGAGCGCGGCCTGGACCCCCACTCGGTTGACGATGTGGTGCTGGGTTGCGCATCCCAGGTCGGCGAACAGGGCGCCAATCCGGCGCGCGTGGCAACACTCTTAGCTGACTGGGGCAACCGAGTGCCCGGGATGATGGTGAACCGCTTCTGCGCCTCCGGCATCGATGCCGTCGCGACCGCCGCCGCTCGGATCAAAGCCGGCGATGCCGATCTCGTCGTTGCTGGCGGCGTCGAAAGCGCATCGCGGGTGCCGATCTTTTCCGACCGCGGCCCCCTGTGGGCCGATCCGGCCGTCGTCGAGCGCATCGGCTCCATCCATATGGGTGTGGCCGCCGACCTCAACGCCGGACTGGAAGGCTTCACCCGCCCCGAGCTCGACGCCTACGGGGCACGGTCGCAGCATCGGGCCGCGGCCGCCTGGACCGCGGGGCGCTTCGCCGCCGAGACCACTCCGGTCCCGCGCACCGGGGCAGATCCGATGAGCGCCGACGAACTAGTGCGACCGGCCACCACCATGGAGTCACTGGCCAACCTCGCCCCGGCCTTCGCCGGGCTCGGCGCCGACGGCCAGGATGCGCTAGCGCTGCGCGACTTCCCCGAACTGGGCAGCATCAACCACCTGCATACTGCGGGCACCTCGCCCGCGATGGCCGATGGTGCAGCCCTTCTCGTGATCGCCACCTGGGAAGCGGGTGTCGCGGCCGGCTTGCGTCCTCGCGCCCGCATCGCCGGTGCCGCCGCCCGGGCCGGCCATCCGGTGCAGATGCTCACGGCCGGTCAGGACGCCGTCGAAGCGGTATTTGCGCGGGCCGGGCTGCGGGCCGACGACGTCGCCTGCTTCGAGTTCGCCGAGGCGTTCTCCGCCCTCTGCCTGCGGTTCGAGCGGGATCTGGGCATCGACGCAGCGTCCGGGGACGATCGGATGAACCCGAACGGGGGAACCATGGCCATGGGCCATGCCTTCGGTGCCACCGGCGCCATCATGATCGGCGGCTGCGCGCAGGAAATGGAGCGGCGCGACGGCCGCTGGGGCGTGGCCGCGGTCAGTGGCGCGGCGGGCCTGGGGAGCGCGGTGCTCCTCGAACGGCCGGAAAGCGCTGGCTGAGGCGCGTGTCGCTAGGCTGACCGGCATGACTTCTGCCCCGGTACCGCCCTCCGAGCCGAACGCTATCGCGCGGGGTCTCGGCGTACTGGGCGACGAGTGGTCGTTGCAACTGCTCCGCGCCGCGCACGGCGGCGCCACCCGGTTCGCCGACTTTCAGAAGCTACTTCCGGTCTCGGCCGCGAGCCTGGCCGCGCGGCTGTCTCTGCTCGCCGACGAAGGCCTCCTGATCCGCCGGATCTACCAGCAGAACCCGATCCGCGCGGAGTATCTGCTGACCCCGCAGGGGCGTGGGACGTGGCCGATACTGCTGGCGATCTGGTCGTGGGAGGATCGGTGGGCGCAGCATCGGCCCGGCACCCTCCCGGGACGACGCCACCTAGCGTGCGGAGCACAGTTCCATCCACTCCTGGTCTGCGCCACGTGCGGCGAGACCACCGATCGCAGTGCGGTGCGCGCCGAATGGGGTCCGTCGGGCGGCTGGACACGATCGGTGCCGACGACCACCACCCGACGCCGAAGCCGGACCTCGCGCGTCGCCGAATCCTTTCCCGAGACCATGGCGGTATTCGGCAACCGCTGGTCGGCGGTCGTGATCGGCGCCGCGTTGCAGGGTGTCCACCGATACTCGATGTTCGAGTCGACACTGCGGATACCGTCCAACATCTTGACCGAGCGGCTGCGCACACTCCTTGACTACGGCCTATTGCGCGTCACGACTTCCCCCGAAGGCCATCGCGAATACCGGTTGACCGCCAAGGGCCAAGCGTTCTTTCCCATCGTCGCGACCACCCTGCACTGGGCTGAACGCTGGTACTCCCGCCCCGAAGGGCCGGCGATGACGTGGCACCACGGCGACCACCTGCTGGTCCCTCGCCTGGACTGCGACCAGTGCCGCACCCCCATGGTCGCCGCCCAGATCGAGATCCTCGGCGACTGACCACGATCAGTACTTCTGGCCGCCGCTGGCCGCCATCTCGTGCAGACGTGCGACGCGCTCGGCGGTCGGCGGGTGCGTGGAAAACAGCTTGCTCATTGCCTGACCGCCCCGGAACGGGCTCGCGATCATCATGTGTGATTGCGATTCCAACTGCGGCGTGGGCGGCAGCGGAGCGGCGTTGATGCCGCCGGAAATCTTATTCAGGGCCGAAGCCAAGCCAAGCGGGTCACCACTGAGTTCGGCGCCGGACTTGTCGGCCTGCAATTCCCGGGACCGGGAAATCGACATCTGGATCACCGCCGCCGAGATCGGGCCGAGCACGGCGATCAGGATCATCGCGAGCGGATTGGCACCGCCCTGGCGGTTGCCACCGAACATCCCGGCAATCATCGCGAAGTTGGCCAGACCGCTGATCACCGCGGCCATCGCACCGGCCACCGAGCTGATCAAGATGTCGCGGTTGTAGACGTGGCTGAGCTCGTGCCCGATCACCGCGCGCAGCTCACGCGCGTCGAGCAACTCCAGGATGCCCGACGTGCAGCAGACTGCCGCGTTTTTCGGGTTGCGCCCGGTGGCGAACGCATTAGGGGACTCGGTGGGACTGATGTACAGCTCCGGCATCGGCTGACCGGCCCGGGTGGCCAGCTCCCGAACCATCGCATACAGCTCGGGGGCCTGCACCTCGGTGACCGCCTGCGCGTGCATCGCCTTCAGCGACAGCTTCTTGCTATTGAAATACGCGTACGCGTTGGTGCCGATCGCCATGAGCACCGCAAGCCACAGGAACATCCGGTTGCCGGTCGAGGCACTGATCACCCCGCCGATGCCGACGATGATGGCCGACATGACACCCATCAGGATGGCGGTCTTCAATCCGTTAAACACTCGTCACTCCTCCTGAGACTGCCACCAATAGTGGCACGACGCCGCGCACCGGCCGTCTCACCTGGAGAACGTCCGGCAGACCGCAACGAGTTCCCACCGCGATGCGGACGGTCAGCCGACGCGCTGCACCGTGTAGTCGACCAGCGAGCTGAACGCATCGCGGGCTGGGCCAGCGGGCAAGGTGGCGAGCTCAGCGTGCGCCTGCTCCGCCATCTGGGCCAAGCGCGCGCGGGCAGCGTCCATACCCGCCGACGCCACCAACAACTCGAGTGCCTCAGTCACCTGGGCATCGTCGGTCAGCGGGGTGGCCGCGCCCGTCGCCGGGTCCAGCAGCAGCTCACGCAGGCGTGCACTGTCCGGGCCGTCGCCGGTCAGTGCGAGCAGGACCGGCAGGGTGTGGACGCCCTCGCGAAGGTCAGTGCCCGGGGTCTTACCGCTGTCGTCGGTGGGCGAGGCGATGTCGATGAGGTCGTCGGAGACCTGGAAGGCCACACCGACGATGTCGCCGACCTTGGCCAGCGACTCGATTCTTTCGGGGGCGGCGCCCGCGGTCATCGCGCCGAAGCGGCCGGCCGCGGCGATCAACGAGCCGGTCTTCTCCCACACAACCTTCAGGTAGTGGTCGACGGCATCGGTTCCGCGCGCACCGACGGTTTCGCGCATCTGGCCGGTGACCAGTTCGGCGAACGTCTCGGCGATGATCCGGACGAAGTCCGGACCGAGCGTGGAGACCAGTCGCGAAGCGCGAGCGAACAAGAAGTCGCCGCCCAGGATGGCGATCGAATTGCTCCAGCGCGCATTAGCGCTCTGGGCGCCGCGGCGCACCGGCGCCTCGTCCATGACGTCGTCGTGATAGAGCGTCGCGAGGTGGATCATCTCCACGACCGTGGCCGCGGTAATCACGTCGTCACTCACCGGTTCGGGGCCAAAGTGGGAGGCGAGAATGGCGAACATCGGACGAAACCGCTTGCCGCCGGCCTTCGCCAGGTGGGTGGCCACCTCAGCGAGCACCTCATCGCCGGACGAGAGTTCAGTCAGCAGAAGGTCTTCCACACGAGCAAGGGCGTCGGTGACCACGGCGGCGAATGCGCCGTCTGGAAGGTCGATTCCGGCGATCGTCGACTTCACGTGGGGGACCCCAATTTCTCTCACGGTTCCGGTGCCGACCCGATCGGCCGGACACCAGAAGCCTATCCGCTTCCGGGTACGGCCATAATCGACGGGTGACCAGTCTGCCGCCCGAAGCCTCCGCGATCCCCGCCGCCGCCGATGTGC
>NZ_JBAQWU010000324.1:0-7716 GCF_049299075.1 Gordonia sp. (in: high G+C Gram-positive bacteria) | reverse complement strand
GGCCCCCTGCTCGACGAGCCGGGCCACCGCCGCCGCATCCAGATCGAAGACGCTCAGGCCGCCCGGCCACTGCGCCAGCCGGCCGGCCATCGGGGCGCCGATATTGCCCAGGCCCACATAGCCCAGTCGGATCGGCGAGGTCGGTGCACTCATGAACGGATGACCTGCCCGCCGTCGACGTTGAAGATCTGCCCGGTGACCCAACTGGCCTCATCGGAGAGCAGGAACAGGCACATGCCGACCAGATCGTCCGGGGTGCCGAAGCGCTTGAGCGGCAACCGGTTGACGATGTCTTGCACCATCTCCTTCGGGGTGGTGGTGCGGGTGGCTTCGGTGTCGATCGGGCCGGGGGCGATCGCGTTGACGCGAATGTTCTGGCCGCCCAACTCCACCGCCAGCTGCTGGGTGAGGCCGTTGACGCCGACCTTCGCCAGCCCGTAGAAGCCGCTGTACAGCCAGGCGGCCGTCGACGACTGATTCACGATGGCGCCGCCGTTGGTCATGTGCGGGTAGATCGCGCGCGTCACGTTCAGGGCGCCGTCGAGGTTCACGCTCATGAACTTCTTGTAGTAGTCCCACGGGACGGTGATCAAAAAGTCCAATGCCATGCCGCCGTAGATGGCGGCATTGTTCACCAGGTAATCGACCGAACCGTACGTCTCGACGACGACTGCGGCGAGGTTAGCGGCCGACTCCGGATCGGCGACATCGGTGTGCACGTACAGGCCGCCAATCGATTCGGCGACCGCGGTACCGGCCGCATCGTTCACATCGGCGATGACGACGTTGGCGCCCTCGGCGGCCAGGGCGCGCGCATAGGCTTCGCCGATGCCGCCAGCGGCACCGGTGACGATCGCGGTCTTATTGGAGAAACGGGACATGCGGGTGGACCTTTCGGTTGTTCGGATTCTGGGGTTCGGATTCGGGGGTCAGGCGGGGCGGGCGACGGACTTGGTTTCCAGGTATTCGGCAAAGCCGGCGACACCCATTTCCCGGCCGATGCCGGACTGCTTGTAGCCGCCGAACGGAACGTCGGCGGCGTACCAGATACCGCCGTTGATGCCCATGGTTCCGGTGCGCACGCCGCTGACCACGCGGTCGATCCGGGCCGGGTCGGTGCCCCAGACCTGGCCGGACAGGCCGTAGGGGGAGTCGTTGGCGATAGCGATGGCGTCGTCGTCGCCGTCGTGCGCCATGATCACCAGCACCGGGCCAAAAATCTCTTCCTGAGCGACGCGGGCCGAGTTGCTCAGCCCGGAGATCAGCGTCGGTGAGATGAAGTAGCCGCGTTCTTGGTCGGCCGGGCGGCCGCCGCCGCACTCGATGGTGCCGCCCTCGGCGACGGCGATCTGCAGATACTCTTCGACGCGTTCGCGCTGGCGCGCGGAGACCAGCGGACCGCAGATAGTCCCGGACGCGGTGGGGTCGCCGGCGGCGAGTCCGGCCAGTGCATCCCGGGTGAGTTCGGTCGCGGTGAACAGTTTGTCGCGCGGAACCAGCAGTCGCGTGGTGATGGCGCAGCCCTGGCCGGCGTGCGTGACGACGTTGAACGCGGCCATCGAGCAGGCGGTGGCCAGATCGGCGTCGTCGAGCACGATGAACGCCGACTTGCCGCCCAGTTCCAGGAAGACCTTCTTCAGCGAGGGGGCCGCGGCGGCCATCACCTTGCGTCCGGTCTCGGTGGAGCCGGTGAAGGTCACCAGGTCCACGCGCGGATCGGTGGTCAGTTGCGCGCCCAACCCGTGGTCGGTGGAGGTGACGATGTTGATGACGCCGGGCGGAATGTCGGTCTCCTCGGCGATCACCTTGCCGACCAGCGCGGCGCACCACGGGGTGTCCGGCGCGGGCTTGAGCACCACGGTGCAGCCGGCGGCCAAGGCTGGGCCGATTTTGGCGAAGTTGATCTGGTGCGGGAAGTTCCACGGGGTGATCGCGCCGACCACGCCGACAGCCTCGCTGCGGATCTCCCGATGGTTCTTGATACCCATCGGCTTGGCTACGCCGAGGTCGGTGGTCCACTCGTAGTTTTCGGCGAGGTCAGCGAAGTAGCCGAGATCGTCGATCGGGCCGTCGAGTTGTGGGCCGTGGGTGAGGAAGACCGGGCAGCCGACCTCGGCCACGGTGAGCTCGCGCAGTTCCTCGGTGTGGCCTTTGAGGGCATCGCGGAGTTGCCGCAGGCAGCGGGCGCGGAAGGCGTGATCGCGCGACCAGTCGGTGGTGTCGAAGGCGCGGCGCGCGGCCTCGATCGCCGCGTCGAGATCGGCGGCCGTTGCTTCGGCGGCCTGCCCGATCACCTCCTCGGTGGCCGGGTTGATCACGTCGAAGGCGCCGCCGGAGCCGGGGACAAGCTGGCCGTCGATCAGCAGTTCGGTGGATTTCGTGGGCGTAAGAGACATCAACTGGAACTCCATCTGGACAAGTGTCTGGACTGCCATCTAAACGTAGTGTAGCGTCGGTCACATGTCCAGTGCCATTGCTCAGGAATCCACCCGGCGCCGCCTCAGCCCGCAGCAGGCCGAGACCGTCGTGCGACTCACCGACGCGGCGGTGGAAGTGCTCAACGCCGACGGCTTCGACGGGCTGACCGTCCGGGCCGTCGCCAAACGCGCCGGCGTGGCACCGGCCACCGCCTACACCTATTTCTCGTCCAAGCATCACCTCGTCGCCGAGGTCTTTTGGCGGCGCCTGGCCGACGGTGTGCCAGCGCCGGACCCGCAGCAGTCGCCCGCCGATCGGGTCGCCGAAGTGCTCCGCGGCGTCTCGCTCGTGGTGGCTGGCGAAGGCCAGCTCGGCGGCGCGGTGACCGTCGCATTGCTCGGCACCGATCCCGACGTCGAACACCTGCGGCTGCGCATCGGCGGCTTTGTTCGCAAGCGCCTGTCCGAAGCGCTCGAGGTGGATCCGGCCGACCCCGGACCGGTGGTCGACGCGCTGGAAATGCTGTACTCCGGCGGCCTCGTGTACGCCGGCATGGGCCACCTGACCTACGAGCAGACGTCCGAGCGGCTGGTCGCGGCCGCCCGCCTACTTCTCGACAGCCAACCCGACCTGATTCAGGAGGACTGATGGCCGCCACCACCACCGGGATGCAGACCGCGATCCCCTTCGATCCGTACTCGTACGCCTTCCACGAAGACCCGTACCCGACGTACACGCGCCTGCGGACGGAGGCGCCCGTCTACTACAACTCCGACGGCGACTTCTGGGCGCTGTCCCGGCATGCCGACGTGGCCGCGGGCTTCCGCGACAACGTCCGCCTCTCCAACAGCTGGGGCGTCTCGATGGACCCCACGAGCTACAACCCGCACGCCGAGAAAGCGATGAGCTTTTTGGCCATGGACGATCCGCGTCACCTGCGCCTACGCAAACTGGTCTCCAAAGGGTTCACACCGCGGCGAGTCAGCGAATTGTCCACGCGCATCACCGATCTGACCGCCCAGCACTGGGACAAGTGCCTGCAGATGGGCGAGTTCGACTACATCGCCGACTTCGCCGGACTGCTTCCGATGGATGTGGTCTCCGAGCTTCTCGGCGTCGGCGAGGCCGACCGCGCGCACCTGCGGATCCAGTCCGACCTACTGATCCACCGCGAGGAGGGCGTCACCGACGTCCCCGAGGCCGCGATCTACGCCTACCTCGAACTGCACCGTTACTACACCGAACTGCTCGTCGATCGCCGCAAGAATCTGGGCGACGATATGGTGTCGGCGCTGCTCAGCGCCGAAATGCCCGACGACGACGGCACCCTGGCCAAGCTCACCGACGACGAGATCATCGGGTTCATGATGCTGATGGTGGTGGCCGGCAACGAGACCACCACCAAGCTGCTCGCCAACTCGGTGTTCTGGGGCAACCGCAACCGCGGCGAACTGACCAAGGTGCTCGCCGATCCGAGCGAACAGCAGGTGAGTGACTGGGTGGAGGAGACGCTCCGCTACGACACCTCATCGCAGATGCTGTTGCGCCGGGTGATCGAGGATGTCGAATTCGGCGATTACACGATTGAGGCGGGGCAGCGGATTCTGCTGCTCGTCGGCTCGGCCAACCGCGACGAGGACGTCTTCGGTGCCGACGCCGACCAGTACCGGCTGGGTCGCGGCACCGAACGCACCATCCTCAGCTTCGGTCTGGGCACCCACTTCTGCCTTGGCGCACACTTGGCACGGCTGGAGACCAACATCGGGCTCGACCAGCTGGCGCGCACTGTCCGCAGCTACGACATCGATGAGGCTGGCGCCGAGCGCGTGCACTCGGTCAACGTCCGCGGTTTCGCACGGCTCCCAATGACAGTGCAGGCCCGCTGATGGCCTTCGTTGCACACCCGGAACGACGACCCGTTTACATCGCGGGTGCCTCCTCGGGCATCGGCGCGGCCAGCGCACTGTGGTTCGCCGCCGCCGGCCATCCGGTGGCACTCGCCGCCCGGCGCGTCGACAAGCTACAAGAACTGGCCGACCGGATCGTCGCCGACGGCGGCGAGGCCGTCGTCACGGCGCTAGATGTGACCGATGACGACTCGGTCCGGGCGAGCATTGCGGCGGCGCAGGCAGCCTTGGGGCCCGTCGAGATCGTGGTCTCCGGTGCCGGGGACCTGGCGATCGGGCTGTCGCACGAGATGAGTGCTGCCGAGTTCACCAGCCAGATCGACATCCACCTCAACGGCGCCTTCCGCGTCTACCGCGCGGTGGTCGGCGACATGATCGAGCGTGGTCGCGGCGACATCGTCTTTATCGGATCGGATGTGACGCAGCGGCCACGGCCGTGGTCGTCGGCGTATGTTGCGGCCAAGTCCGGCGTCGACGGTCTGGTCACCACGATCGCGATGGAACTGGAAGGCACCGGCGTCCGCGCGGGCATTGTGCGGCCCGGCCAGACCCTCACCGGGATGGGCATGAATCTGGACCCGGACGCCACCACCGCCATGCTCAACGACTGGATCAAATTCGGACTCGCGCGGCACGGCAACTTCCTCGCGCCCGAACACATCGCACAGGGAATTCACGCGATGGTCACCATGCCGCGCGGCGCGCACATGCGCGAGTTGGAGATCGAAGCCGAAGGCGCGATCGAACGGAAAGGAAACGACTGATGAGCACTCTGGTTCAACCTAAGCGCGTCTCCGGCGGGGACGGGGAGCACGGTCACCTCGACGAGCTCGCGACCGACCCCATCGCGCTGTTCTCGCGGGTCCGCGAAGAATGCGGCGACGTCGGGCTCTTCCAGCTTGCCGACCGCGAAATCGTGTTGGTGTCCGGGGCGGCCGCCAACGAGGAGTTCTTTCGGGCTCCCGACGAACTGCTCGACCAGGCCGCCGCCTACCCGTTCATGACGCCGGTCTTCGGCGAGGGTGTTGTCTTCGACACCAGCCCGGAGGAGCGGTCCAAAGCGCTGCACAACCAGGCGCTCAAGGGCGCTCACATGAAGCAGCACGCGGTCACCATTCCGGCCGAGGTGGAGCGGATGATCGCCGACTGGGGCGATGAAGGCGAGATCGACCTGCTCGAATGGTTCGGCGAGCTGACGCTGTACACGTCGTCGTCGTGCTTGATCGGCAAGAAGTTCCGGGAGCGGCTGTCCAAGCGGATCTCGGAGATTTACCACGACCTCGAACGCGGCACCGATCCGTACGCGTACGTCGACTACCACGCCGACATCGAGAGCTTCCGCCGCCGGGACGCCGCGCGCGCCGAACTGGTGGAGTTCATGGCGCAGGTCCTCAAAGACTATGAAACCAATCCGCCGGCCGATAAGGGCGACCGCGACCTACTCGATGTGCTCGTCTCGCTGAAGAACGACGACGGCACGCCGATGTTCAGCGCGGACACGGTGACCGGAATGTTCATCTCGATGATGTTCGCCGGGAATCACACCACCCAGGGCACCGCGGCGTGGACGCTGCTCGAACTGCTCCGCCACCCTGACTTTCTGGCCGAGGTGGTGACCGAGCTCGACGACATCTACGCCCCCGCCGACGACGGCGAGCAGGTGCCGTACAGCTTCGCCGCCATGCGGCAGATCCCGCTCCTGGAAGCCGGGATCAAGGAGGCGCTGCGGCTGCATCCTCCGCTCATCATCCTGATGCGCCTGGTGCGCGAAGACTTCGAGGTGGAAGGCAACCTGGTCAAAACCGGGCAGCTGATCGCGGTCTCCCCGGCGGTGAACAATCGACTGCCCGAGGACTTCCCGGAAGCAGGATCCTTTGACCCGTACCGCTATATCGATCCGCGGCAAGACGACATCATCAACCGCTGGACGTGGATCCCGTTCGGTGCCGGACGCCACCGCTGTGTCGGCGCCCAGTTCGCGATGATGCAGATCAAGGCGATCTTCTCGGTGCTGCTGCAGAACTACGAGTTCGAGTTGGCCCAAGACCCGGACTCGTACCACAACGACCACTCCAAGATGGTGGTCCAGTTGGCGCAACCGTGCCGCGTCCGCTACCGCCGACGGAGCAGCCATGCGGGTTGAGGTGGACCTGGACCTGTGCCAGGGCCACGGGATGTGCGAGATGGAAGCCCCCGACGTTTTTGCCGCCGGCCGCGACAAGGTGGAACTCCTCGATGCCAAGCCGGATGAATCACTGCGCGCCGAGGTGACTGCCGCGGTGCGCTACTGCCCGACCCAAGCTTTGCGTCTACTCGACGACTGATCTTGCTCGACCACCGACCTTGAAAGAGAACACTATGACCGCCGACCTCACCGCCGCATCCAGCCTCGGCCCGTTCGACCGCGCCGAACTCGATGAGATGAAGGAGCGCTGGCTCGCCGCCAACATCGACGCCGAGAAGGCTGGCGATTGGCGCCCGCTCGCCGACTTCTACACCGTCGACGCCACCTACGGATGGAACTACGGGCCCAAGAAGGACTTCATGGCCGCTGGCCGTGATGAGATCCGGGAACTCGCCCTCGGTCAGGAGATGGAGGGTCTTGAGGGGTGGATCTATCCGTACCAGACCTGGGTGATCGACGACCGCACCGGCGACATGATCGGACTGTGGAAGCAAATCTACGAGGGCACCCGCGCCGACGGCAGCAACTATGCGCTCGAAGGCATTCAGGGCAGCTGGTTCAAGTACGGCGGGGACTTTCAGTTCGCGTGGCAGCGAGACTTCTTCGACTACGGCAACGTCTCGGCGCTGTTCATTGAAATGATGACCGATAAGGCCATGTCCGACTCGATGCTGGCCCGCGTCACAAAGGCTGCGCCCGGCAACCTGCCCGGCTGGTTCGACATCGGCACCGCGCCGATCCCGTTCTGGTGAGCTATCGGGACCTCGACCAGGGCCTGCTGGCCGCCCTGGTTCCGGAGTTGCTGCTCTCGGGTCAATTGATCGACCGCAGCGGCATGGCCCATCTGATCAGCGCCTTCGGCCGCGAGACCATGACCAAGGTGGCGATCGAAGAATGGATGGCCGCCAGCCCGGTCTACACCCACCGGATGCGGTCCGCGCTGGGCATCGACGGCGACGGCGTGCCGGACATGTTCAAATGCCTGCAACTGGACATCGGTGCCCCGCCGCAGTTCATGGACTTCCGCTACGAGGTGACCGACGCCCACCACGGCGCCTTTGTCCTGGACCACTGCGGCGCGCTGATGGACGTCGAACCGCTCGGCGACGAGTACGTGACGGCCATGTGTCACGACATCGAGGATCCGACCTTCGATGCGACGGCCATCGCCACCAATCGACGGGCCCGCATCCGGCCGATCCATCG
>NZ_JBAQWU010000323.1:0-13297 GCF_049299075.1 Gordonia sp. (in: high G+C Gram-positive bacteria) | reverse complement strand
GGTGAACAGCTGTCCGGTGATTAAGCGCCTCATGGCGTGACCGTAAGCGGACGCGGACGAGGATGGCGCGGTCTGTCCACAGGGTCGTCGTGCCGATGCCAAGATATCCACATGACCGATGTGCTGGCACTGAACCGCTTCAAGGGCTGGATCGCCCGGGATGTCAGCGGCGGTCTGGTGCTGATCGCGGCCGCAGCCGCCGCGCTGATCTGGGCCAACTCGCCTTGGCGAGACAGTTACTACGCGCTGCTGAACATCCATGTGGGACCCTCGGCGCTGGATCTCAACATGTCGCTGGGGCACTGGGCCGCCGACGGACTGCTGGCGATCTTCTTCTTCATCGTCGGTATGGAACTCAAACACGAGTTTGTCGCGGGCAGCCTGCGCGATCCCCGGCGAGCCGGGGTACCGGTGGCTGCGGCCGTCGGCGGCATGGTGGTGCCGGCGCTCATCTATGCCGGGATTGTGGCCGTCGGTTCACCGGACGCGCTGGGCGGCTGGGCCATCCCGGCGGCCACCGACATCGCCTTCGCGCTCGCCGTGCTGGCCGTCTTCGGCCGCGGGTTGCCGATCGCCTTGCGCGTCTTCCTGATGACGCTGGCGGTGGTCGACGACCTGCTCGGCATCCTGGTGATCGCCACCGTCTACACCGAGAGCATCGACCTGCTGATGCTGGCGATCGGGCTGGTCTGCGTCGCGGTATTCGGTGTTCTGGTGCGCCGGCCGACCCTGCACCTCTGGCTGCTGATTCCGGTGGCGCTGGCGGCCTGGGGCTTTGTCCACGCGTCCGGCGTGCACGCGACGGTGGCCGGGGTGCTGCTCGGCTTCACCGTGCCCGCGACGGCGATCTATCCCGAAGTGATGCCGCGCACGCTGGCCGGTAGTCATGCGATGACCCCGATCTCGTCGGGAATTGCGCTACCGCTGTTCGCGTTCGCGGCGGCCGGAGTCACCGTTGTCGGCGTCAACGACCTGATCCAGCCGGTCAGCATCGGTGTCTTTTGCGGGCTGGTCGTCGGCAAGGTGATCGGCGTACTGGGCACCACTTGGCTGGTGACCGCCCTGACTCCGCTGCGGCTCCCGAACGCCATCGGCCTGCGCGACCTGCTGCCGGTCGGCGTGCTCTGCGGCATCGGCTTCACCGTCGCGCTGTTGATCGCTGAACTTTCCTTCGCTGGCCCCGACCCCGACGGCCATGCCGCGGCCGCCAAGGTCGGCATTCTGGTCGGTTCCCTGGTCGCGGCGATCCTCGGCGGCGCACTGCTCCGCTGGAACGCCAAGCACCCGCGCCGCCCAGACATGAACCGCGACGGGATCGACGACTTCGACGTGCGCGTTATCGAGTGATTTCGACCGTCTGCTCGCGGCTCGGCGGTCCGGTGTAGGTTTCCCAGAACGTCGCACCCTTGATCCCCAACGGCACCGGGTCGAAGACCGGATCGAGGCCGGCCTTGCGCTGCCGCTCGTAATCGCGCAGCGCCTTCAGCGCCGGAACCTGCAGGATTACGATCGCGATCAGGTTCAGCCAGGCCATCGTGCCCACGCCGATATCGCCGAGCGCCCACGCGTCTTCCGCCGTGGAGACCGCACCGTAGACCACCGACACCACGATCACCGCCTGCAAGACCCGCTGCAGAGCCGGACCCACGGTCAGGCGCAGCGGCCGAATGTAGGTGGTGGCGGAGTTGCCGAGCATGAAGCGCAGATTCACTTCGGCCATGTAGTAGTAGGCGACGATGGTGGTGAAACAGAAGAAGGCGAGTGAAATCGCCACGAACGACGATCCGGCGCCCGACCAGAACGAGTCAAAACCGTGCTGCACATATCCGGCGCCCACTTCCTTCTCCCCGGGTACGTGCGCGGGCAGGCCGCCGCCGTCGGCCAGCACGCCGCCCGCCTCGGATTCGCCGTGGAAGACGCGGTAGGCGCCCGTCGACAGGATCAAAAAGCCGGTGGCCGAGCACACGAACAACGTGTCGATGTACACCGCGAACGCCTGCACCATGCCCTGCTTCGCCGGGTGGCTCACTTCGGCGGCCGCCGCCGCGTGTGGGCCGGTGCCCTGCCCGGCCTCATTCGAGTACAGGCCGCGTTTGACGCCCCACATGATCGCCGAGCCCAGGATCGCGCCGAATGCGGCGTCCGCACCGAACGCGCTGGAGAAGATCAGGCGGAAGACCTCCGGCACCTCGCCCAGGTTGAACAGCAGGACCAGGACGGCCAAGGCGATGTACACGACGGCCATGAACGGCACGACCACTGCGGCGAAGACCGCGATGCGCTTGACGCCGCCGATGATCACGAAGCCCAGGACCAGCGCGGTCGCGGTACCGATCACCCACGGCTCGATGCCCCAGGCGTTGTTCATTGAGTCCGAGATCGAGTTGGCTTGAATGTTGGGCATCAGTACGCCGCAGGCGATCAGCGTCACCAGGGCGAATACCCAGGCGAAGACCTTGAAGACGCCCTTGGCACTGGTGTGCGCCTTCGCTTGCTTGATATAGAACGCCGGACCGCCGCGGTATTCGCCGGTCACCGGATCAGGCACCTTGTAGATCTGGCCCAGCGTGCATTCGACGAACGAGGTCGACGCACCCAGGAAGGCGACGACCCACATCCAGAACAGGGCGCCGGGCCCGCCGAAGGCGATCGCCGTGGCGACACCGACGATGTTGCCCGCGCCGACGCGGCCGGCCAGCGACACCGCGAGAGCCTGGAAAGAGGAGATGCCATGCTCGGACGATTCGCCGTTGAGTATCTGACGCACCATGTCCTTGATGTGCCGGACCTGCATAAATCGGGTGGCAATCGAGAAGTAGACCCCGGCCGCAAGCAGCAGGTAGATCAGCCACTGGCTCCAGATCACATCGTTGATACTCGCGAGAACATCGGTCATGAGCCAGAAGTCTGGCACAGATGAGGTCTGGTGGGGGCCGCCCACGGGGAATTCCGGCAACCGGCCAGCAGTTAGTATGAGACGCAGACTTGTTCATCCCCGGAGGTTTTAGTGCCCACTTACAGCTATGCGTGCACCAACTGCGATAACGCGTTCGACGCTCAGCAGGCGTTCTCCGACGATGCCCTGACAGTGTGCCCCGCGTGCAACGGCAAGCTGCGCAAGATGTTCAACTCCGTTGGCGTGGTGTTCAAGGGCAGCGGCTTCTACCGCACCGATTCGCGCGGCTCATCGTCGAGCAGCGACACGTCGACCTCGTCCGGCAGTTCCAGCAGTTCCAGCACGTCGTCGGCCGCTTCGTAAAGCTCGGGCGTCCTAGCCGATCGGGGTGAACCCGCCCGATGGGGTGAGGATCCACTGCACCGGGACGTCGTATTTCCCTTCGGGAAGGTCGTGATCGACCACCTCGGCGTCGTGCACGACGGCGACGATCTGAGCGGGCATTCCGGCGAGCGTGCGGTCGTAGTAGCCCGCCCCGCGACCCAACCGCACCCCGCGTCGATCGACCGCGACCGCTGGCACCAAAATCAGTTTGGCCTGTACCAGGGTGTCCGGATCGAGCCGAATCCCTTGCGGCTCACGGAGATTCCAGCGTCCGTCGGCCAGATGATGCTCACCGCGGTACTCGCCCCACTGCAGGCGCTGCGGTTCGCCCTCGGGCACGATCGGCAGCAGTACGCGAATACCCTGGTCGGCCAGGGCATCAAGCATGGCGGTACCACCCGGCTCGCGCCGGGTCGCCAGGTAGGCGGCGACGGTGTCACCCGCGCCGATGTCGACGGGCAGCGCGTACATCCAGGCGGCCAGTTCGCTGATGGACTGCGCGAGGATGAACGGACTCATCTGGGCCCGTTGCGCCAGCAGTGCGGTGCGCAACGCAGCTTTCTGGTAGGTCACCCTGACGATCCTGCCAGAGACACCGCATAAGGTGAGTGTCATGCCAGAGTCCAAGATTCCGCGTACCGCGGTGGTGCCTGCGGCCGGCCTGGGAACGCGTTTCCTGCCGGCGACCAAGACGGTGCCCAAGGAGTTGCTGCCGGTCGTCGATACCCCCGGGATCGAGTTGGTGGCTGAGGAAGCCAAATCTGCTGGCGCCGAGCGGCTGTTGATCATCACCTCGCCCGGCAAAGACGGCGTCGTCGCCCACTTCGTGGAAGACCTGGTGCTTGAGCACACGCTGAGCTCACGCGGTAAAGCCGCGATGCTGGCGAAGGTGCGCAATGCGCCGTCCCTGCTCCAGGTGGCCTCGGTGATCCAAGAGAAGCCGCTGGGTCTCGGTCATGCGGTGGGTTGCGTCGAAGCCGAACTCGGCGACGACGAGGACGCCATCGCGGTGCTCCTGCCCGACGACCTGGTGCTGCCCGGAGGTGTGCTGACGAAGATGGCGCAGACGCGGGCCCGCTACGGCGGCAGCGTGCTGTGCGCGATCGAGGTCGACGGTCCGCAGATCAGTGCATACGGCGTCTTCGACGTCGCGGAAGCCGATCCGGCGACCCCCGACGTCAAACGGGTGCGCGGCATGGTCGAGAAGCCGGACGCAGCGCAGGCGCCGTCGAATCTCGCCGCTGCCGGCCGGTACATCCTGGACCGCAAGATCTTCGGTGCCCTACGCGAGATTACGCCGGGCGCCGGTGGCGAGCTGCAGCTGACCGACGCGATTGCGCGGTTGATTGAGCAAGGAGAGCCGGTGCACGTCGTCGTGCACAAGGGGACTCGGCACGACCTGGGCAACCCGGGCGGATACCTGAAGGCGGCGGTCGATTTCGCGCTCGATCGGGACGACTACGGCCCGGAACTGCGCGCGTGGCTGGCCGAACGGCTGACTCACTAGGCTCCCTGAGCTTGACGTGGATCCCTGAGCTTGTCGAAGGGTGGTCCCGCGCGCCTGCCCGCGGGCGACGCGTGCGGTGACTAACCTCGTTGTGGAGATTGTGAGGAGAGAACATGCGCTCGGTGCAGGACCAGTTGAGTCTGGTGGCCGCGTCGGTGGTGGCCCCGCGACCGGTCCAGATGGCCATTTCGGAGGCGCAAGGACTGTTGTGCGCCGAGGAAGTCGTCACCACCGATCCGCTGCCCGGCTTTGATCAAGTAGCCGTCGACGGTTACGCAGTGCGTGCCGTGGACGTGGCGTTCGCCGGTAGTCCGGCACCGGCCGAACTCGCCGACCTCGATACCGGCGGCCTCGACGTGGCCCGTGTCGACGGTAGTGATGAGCTGGTGGTTAGCCTGCCGGTGGTGGGTGAGGTATCGCCCGGGTCGCGTACGCCGATTCGCTTACAGCCGGGGCAGGCGGTCCGGGTGCAGACCGGTGCGCCAATGCCAACGCTCGCCGACGCTGTGGTTCCGTTGCGCTGGACCGATGGCGGCGACAACCGGGTAATGATCGGCCATGCGGTGGCCACCGGCGAATACGTTCGCCGCACCGGCGACGATGTGCAACCGGGCGACGTGGCGGTCAGCGAGGGAGCAGTGATCGGTCCGGCGCAGGTCGGTCTGCTCGCCGCGGTCGGCCGGTCCCGCGTGTTGGTGCACCCGCGCCCGCGCGTTGCGGTGATCTCCATCGGCGATGAGTTGGTCGACATCGACCGTGACCCCGGCCCCGGCCAGGTCTATGACGTCAACAGCTATGCGCTCGCGGCGGCCGCCCGGGACGCGGGCGCCGACGTCCACCGCGTCGGCGTGGCCGTGCGCGACCACGAACGACTCCGCGAGACCGTCGAAGCGCAGCTGATCCGGTCTGAGATCGTCGTGCTGTGCGGCTCGGTCGGCGGCGAAGCGTCCCGCGAAGTGGCCGAGGTGCTCGCTGACCTCGGCGATTTGGAAATCGAGCGCATCGCCATGCACCCCGGTTCGGTGCAGGGGTTCGGTCGGCTCGGCCGCGACGAGATCCCCACTTTCTGGTTGCCGGCCAATCCGGTCAGTGCCCTCGTCACCTTCGAGGTGATGGTGCGGCCGCTGATTCGGATTGCGCTCGGCAAACGGCAGCCGATGCGCCGGACGGTGCGGGCGCGCACCATCGGGCCGATCGCCTCGGTGATCGGGCGCACCGGATACCTCCGTGGGCAGTTGATGCGTGACGAGCGTTCAGACGACTACCTGGTGCAGGTGATCGGCGAATCGCCTACGGGCACGTCCCATCTACTCGCCGAACTCGCCGAGGCCAATTGTCTGATCGTGGTGGACGAGGACACTGAAGAACTCGACACCGGCGACTGGGTGGAAGTCATGTTCCTGGCGCAGCGCGGCTGAGGGCGCGATGTTGCGATGGCTCGTCGAATCACCCCAGCATCCGGGGTGGCCTGCGACGCTCGGACCGATCGGGACGGCCGCCGGGGTGGTGACGGTGCGACCCATTCGGGCGCGCGACTCGAAGGTGTGGAGCGCGCTGCGGATCCGCAACCAGAATCAACTCCTGCCGTGGGAGCCCACCGGCGCCGGGCAGTGGGATTGGCGGCACCGGCCCAGTTCGTGGGCACCCCTGTATTCGGTGCTCAACACCGAAGCCAAGCGCGGGAATGTGCTGCCATTCGTGATCGAGGTCGATGGTGCTTACGTCGGCCAGATGACGATCGGCAATGTGCAGCGTGGTGCGGTACGCAGTGCTTGGATCGGGTACTGGGTCGACGCAGCGTCCAGCGGCAAGGGCGTGGCCACCGCCGCGGTCGCGCTCGGCGTCGACCATTGCTTCGGGCCGGTCGGACTGCACCGGTTGGAGGCCACCGTGCAGCCGACCAATGGCGGCTCGCAGGCCGTGCTGACGAAGGTCGGTTTCCGGGAAGAGGGCCTGCTGCGGCGATACATGGACGTCAACGGCCGCTTCCGGGACCACCTGCTACTGGGGCTGACTGTCGAGGAAGTCGTTGATTCGGCCGTCGAGATGCTGATCCGCGCCGGTCGCGCCTACGCCATTGACCCGGCCACGGAAAATGGTTAAGCCACGGAGCAATTCGCCTCCTGCGCGGCGCGCCTGAGTCGCCCGGGGACGCCCCGCGCCTAGGTTCAATAGTGGTCGATTGTCGGTACATCGACACTCAGGCAAAGGGAGCGGGGTCAGAGCCAAATGAATTCGTCAGTGCTGTGGATTTTCCTCATCGTGGCGTGGCTGTTCATCCTGCTGCCAATGGTGTTGCGCGGTCGTCCGGAGGTTCGCAAGACCACGGCGGCCGCGGCCAATACCCGCCTGCTGCACCGCGGTGGGGAGCCGACCGCCGTGCGTCGCCGCGCCGCAGGGCGGCACCCGAGCAATCCTGATTACGTGCGCAAACCCGCGACCACCGCGACCACGCTGAAGCGGGCCGCCCTCGAGGAGACCGACGTGAGCAAGCCGAAGGCCGCAGCCGACACGACCGACACCGAGAAGGTCGAGACTGGGCAACTCGAGATCGACATTCCGGAAATTGCGAGTGAGTCGGCCGAGACGCAACCGGCCGGGACGCAGTCGGCGGAAGTGGCCGACACCGAAGTGACCGACGTGATCGACGCGATAGTCGACGAGACCGACGGCGAGACCGACGAGCTGGACGACGAGACCGACGAAGAGTTCGAAGAGTTCGACGAGCTGGACGACGAGGCCGCCGAGGAGGATGTCGCCGAGGAGGATGTCGCCGAGGAGGATGTCGTCACTGCGTCTGCGCCGATGTCGCGGGAGCGCCGCGGCCGCGGGTACGCGAGCGGGGAGATCGCCGAGCGCGATGCGCGCCGCTATCGGGACCGTCGTCGGATGGTGCTTGGTCTTTCGGCCGCAACGGTGTTGGCCATCGTCACCTGCTTCGTCTGGCCACCGTACGGCCTCATCCTGCTCGGGGTGATGACGGCGCTGACCGGGCTGTATCTCTTCTTCTTGCGTCGGACCGCGGTTGCCGAACAGGAGTTCCGCGCCGCCCGCGCGACCCGCCTGCGCCGGCATGCCGCGGAGGATTCACGGCTGGCGCGGCAACGGTCCGAGCAACTCATCGAGCGCCCGGTGGCCCCGGGTCGGCGTCGCCCCGGCGGCCTGGTGGTGCTTGACTTCGACGACGAGGATCCCGCCTTCGACCACCTGCCCACCTACGACTTCGCCGCCACCGGGCGAGCCGCCGATGGTATCGACGCCGACTACCGGCGCGCCGTCTAAGGTAGGAGCCATGAGCGAAGCGACGGGCGACTGGTACTACGACGTCTCCACCGGCGAGGTGAGCCGGGGCAAGGTTCCCGCTGCGCTCAACCGCATGGGGCCGTATTCGGATGAGGCGACGGCACGTCGTGCCATCGAGATCGCCGCCGAGCGCAACGCGACCGCCGACGAGGAAGACGACGACTAGACCGCTTCGCGATGGGCGACGATCCACGCACGCGTGGCATCGGCGGCCTTCCGTAAGGCGATCTGCTCGCCGAGATAGCTGGCCGCGGCGCCGATCACCGGAATCCAGGTGAGGTGCGCCAGCAGTGTCGGTGACTGCGGACGTGCGCCGAGTTCCTTATCGATGCGCAGCAGCGCCACGCCGATCTCCCGGAGTGCTGTGACGACCGCAGTCTTGCGGTCGGCATCTGGAATCTCTTGCCGTTCAACGGCTTTCACCTTGGCGCCGTCGAGGTCGCGGCCGAAGAGTACCGCGCCCAGAAGGTCGATCTCGTCATTGCGATCGACGATTCCGTATTCTCGTCCGATGGCCAGCACCACCAGCGCCTGACTGGCCGCACCGAGGACGGTGCTGGCCGGCAGCTTTTTGGTCCACGCACCGAACATCCCGGGGAACGCCGGGGCCGCTGACGTGACCGGGCCGATTCGGTGCACCCACCACGCGGCCCGGTCGGTGCTGCTGAGCTTCTCCCAGCTACCGGTACCCGGCCAGGCGGCGGCGGAAAGCGCGGTGGCGGTGAGATCGCCGAACCGGGTCGGGATCACGTCCCACCACTGTCGCCCGAACGTACGCGGCTTCACCTGTAGTGGATCGCTGTGCGCGATGATGTCCAGAATCGGATCGGCGATGGCCACCGAGCGGTTGAGGATAGACACGATCTGTTCGTCGCTCATCTTCACTCCACCCAGGCTACTGCCCGACGATCCCGCAACTTTTGTCGCTTTCTGGTGTTACGGTCGGTTCCACCGAGTATCGACGGAATCGGAGACATCCCATGCGCACCAAGATTGCCGCCAGCATCGGAGCGGCCGCCCTGATGATCGTCGGCCTCGCTGGCTGTTCGGTCTCCAAGACCATCGACCAGTCCGAGCTGCAGACCAAGACGGCGCAGGCGCTGCAGCCGAGTTTCAACCAGCCGATCACCGTCGAGTGCAAGGGGTCGCTGGAGGCCAAGGTGGGTGCCACGCAAGAGTGCGCCCTCACCGACGGCACCTTGTGGCAGTTGGTCACCGTCACCGCGACCGACGATGAAGGCAAGTTCAACGCAGAGGCCGTCCCGGGCGTCGTGGAGAAGCCGGACTGGGCCAACTAAGGCCAGCGGACTTCGACTGGCCGGTCGTGGGTTGACCGACGGCCTTCTGGTGGAGCTAGGGGGAATCGAACCCCCGACCTTCTCATTGCGAACGAGACGCGCTACCAACTGCGCCATAGCCCCGGGCGGACCACCTCTGGGTGAACCGCAGACCAGTATATCAGCGTCGCGCTGAGTCGAACCGGCGGTACGGTGGCCGAATGAACTTTCTGCGGAACCTCGTGTCCACCGGGCGGGGGCGAGCGATCCTGGCGGCCGTCGTCGTAGTGGTGGTGCTGATCGCAGTGGGGGCGTTTGCTGCACTGCGCGACAATCCGCACAGTAGTTGGGCGGGACCGCAGACCGAAGTGACCGCACCCCTGGATTCGCTGGCGGTGCAGCCGGCCGGACGCTGGACGCTCATGCCCGAGCCCGGTGTCAATGTGGTGGGTCCGGTTGGCGGCGACGCTGAACGTGTGCTGTACGCGGCCAAGGTCACTGACGGGCCGCTACGGCTCCTAGTGGTGAACGCGGAGACGGGGGAGCGGCAGCACGCTGTCGATCTGGCGGCGGAGTCGACGGCGCCGGAGTGCTGGGTGCGCGGAGATGCCGCGCTGTGCGCGGTGGCGGCGCCGGTGCCGGAGCTACTCTTTCTGGACCTGGCTGCTGGTTCGATCACCGCCCGGACCGACGTTGCGCCCACCGGTACCGGGTTCCACGGCTACCCGGTCGGCGAGGGATTCCTGGTCTGGTCGGACACCGCAGCGCCTGCCCTGTATCGCCCGGACGGCTCGGTCAAGTGGCAGGCGCAGGGCTCGGCGTTCATGGTTTCGCCGGCGGCGCCGGTGGTGTACGCCCTCGATTTGGCCGACCAGAAGGGCCGGGTGCTGTCTGCCGACGACGGCCACCTTCTGGTGGAGATCGCCGTCCTGGGCGATCAGCCGGTCCGCTTCCAAGCGTTTGCCGGGGGCTTCGCCCTGGAACGCCCCGGCGATCAAATTCGCTTCTTTGCCGTGGACGGTCAACCGATGTCCGGGGCGGTATCGGCTGCTGGCGGTCAGCGTCTTGCCGCCGCGGTGGATGTGGGCCGTTCTGCGGTCACCTCGGTGCCGGTGCTGCTGGAGACCCGCGACAGTGGCGTCACCGTGGTGGCCGCCGACCCGGGAAACAAAGAGAATCTGTGGAAACAGCAAGTCCCACAGGCCGATCCGGAGAAGATTCGTATCGCTGGCGTCGGTACGCAGGTCGTGATCGATGATGGCGCCAACCACTGCTTTGCTTTCTCCGCGGCCACCGGCGACGGTGGGGCGATCGGTTGCGGGCAGCTGCTCGGCACCGACGGCCAGCGCATCTTGATCGCTACCCCGAGTCCCCATCAGACGCTGCTTCCCGAATCCGACCTGGCCGCCTTCAGCCCCGGTGACACCATCGCGCTCTGGTCCACGCCGGTCCGCTCGGCGGCAGTCTTCGGTGGCGGCATCTACGGCGTCGACGGCCGGCTGCGCTGAACGCCCTGCACCCCATATACACTCACGCCGCTGTCCCCAACAGGGGCAGCGGCGTGAGTGTCCTCCGACAGGATGGGGATTCGGCGTGATCAGGCGCCGAAGCCGAAGGTGATGGCGATGTGCAGCAGGTCGCCACCGAAGATGTAGAAGTCGTTGAAGAACTGGGTGAGTGCCGGGAACTCCATGGTGGGGCCTTTCGGTTGGGTGATTCACATCGTTTGATGTGCCAAAAGCGTTACACGTCAACGGCTTTCGCGCCTTCTTTGGCAAGCCAGATCACTTGGTCCGCCGTGCTGTGGTTACGCCCACTCGGATAGATGCGTGAACTCGAATCGATGGCCGGGCCAGGACCTATGCGCCGCACGCCGCGTGCGTTCGCGCTGCGTGAAATTCGGCCGTAACCGTCCGTTCAAATTCAGCCCGTCTCGTTCACCGACGCCCACGCGCGGAAACTCTCAACTGCGGGTTGAGATACAGCGGACGGGCGGCATACTGTACGAGTGCCTCGGCGAGTCGATGGCCGCGAACCGAGGGGCAGACGATGAGCGAACAGGCCGAGTGGATGGACCTGAACCGGATTAAACGGCTCGGACTGGCGTCCTGGTCGGTGCTCGGCATGATTCTGGTTGTGGTGGTAATCGCCCTCGGGATCGGCGCCGTCAGCGGCATTCTGATCCCGTTGGTCATCGCCGTGATCCTGGGCGTGGTCCTGGAGCCGATGGTGGCCTTCTTGGAGCGGCACAAGGTTCCGCACAATCTGGCGGCTGTCCTCGCGCTGCTCACCGCGCTCCTCGTGCTGGGTCTGACGATCGTCGTCGTCGTCCGCGGCTTCCTCGATCAGTGGTCGGAGATCTCGAGCCAGCTGCTGCTCGGATGGAACCAGATGGCCGAGTGGGCAGGCACCCTCGACATCGAAGAACAATGGCTTGAGCGTATTCGTGCGGCAGTCGAGGATATCGCGCCCGCCGTCGGCTCCGGCGTCGTCGGCGCACTGTCGACCACGATCTACGGTGCCGTCTCGCTCATCATGGGCTCGTTTTTCGCGCTGTTCTTCCTCTTCTTCGTGCTGCGCGACGGGCTCCGCTTCGCGCCCTGGTTTGCCCGTGCCCTGCACCTGGAGGCCGACACCGTCAACGAGGTCACCGAGATTTCCCGCGCCTCGATCCGCGGTTACTTCCGCGGCACCGCCATCACCGCGGTGCTCACCGCGCCGATCTTCATGATCCCGCTGTTCATCCTGAAGGTCCCGCTGGCGATCCCGATCTTCATCCTGTACTTCGTGCTGTCCTTCGTCCCATTCCTCGGGGCGTGGATCGCTGGCGTCTTCGTCATCCTGATCGCATTCGGCTCGGGCGGTACCACGGCCGCAGCGATCATGGCGGTCACCTTCTTGATCTCCAACGGCACCGTCCAGAGCGCGGTCAGCTCCTGGGCGCTGGGCTCGTCACTGCGCCTGCACCCGGTCTCGGTGCTGCTGGCCACCATCATCGGCGGCACCATTGCGGGCCTACTCGGCATGGTGCTGGGTGCCCCGGTGCTGGCGGCGGTGGTCAAGTCCGTCGAAGCCGTGCAGGCGCGGCGGCGCGATCACTCACAGGCGACGCCGTCGCCGTCGCGGTCAAGTTTGGTCGAGTAACCGGGCTGTCCCCGGTAGATCGGCGCGGCCCCGGCGGCGCGGGCCGCGGCACAGTTCGGGTAGTACGCCGAGTCCGGTGTCTCCAGCAGGCCCGGTGGCCGGGTCTCGGCCGGCGCGGTCGTCCGCTCAGTGGTCGTCTGCTCAGTGGTTGGCTCGGTGGTGGTGGTGGTGGTGGTGGTGGGCGCGGTGCCGCCACAGTCGGACAACAGCCGGGCCATGGTGTCGTGCTCGGCTTGGGTCACCCACAGTTGGTAGGCGGCCTTCACCTCGATCTGGCGCGCGGTGTACGTGCAGCGATAGCTGCGGTTCGGCGGCAGCCAGCTGGCGGCGTCGCTGTCACTCTTGCGTTGATTGGTGGGGCCGTCGGTGGCCTGCAGGTTGCGTGGATCGTTGGCGAAGTTCAGCCGCTCCGCCGCCGACAACTGCTGTGCCCCCTTCTGCCACGCATCCGACAGTGCGACGACGTGGTCAATCTGTACCGCATCGGATGTGCCCTGCCCGCGGACGAATTCGATCGTCTTCCCGGTGTACGGATCGTGCAGCACCCCGGCAGTCACCACGCAGTCGCGGGTACCGGCCTTGGTCGCGGTCTGGGTGAGGTCGCGCGCCAGAATGTCGTTGCGGGTGTCGCAGCCGTTGTGGCCCAATTCGACGTCGACGTCGTCGTTCCAGCCGCGCCCGAATAGATCGCGCGTATAGCCGGTCTTGGGTGCGCGACCCTTGACCGGCAGGGTCGCCAGCGTAGCCAGCGCACCGGTGGAGATTTCGTCGAGCGGCCGCGTGGTC
>NZ_JBAQWU010000322.1:0-2114 GCF_049299075.1 Gordonia sp. (in: high G+C Gram-positive bacteria) | reverse complement strand
TGCAAAGAGGACGCCGTCCTCGGCACCTCGGCGCCGCACATCCCGCCCACCGCCCTCGAGGAGTTCCTGCGGCCGGCGACCAAACCGGCCGACGACAAGGTCGCGGGCAAGGAACGTTTTGTCGCCGCCCTCAACCTGACCGTCGCCACCATGGCGTCGGCTGGCCCGCGCCCCGAACCGCAGGTGCAGCACCTGATCAGTACGTATCCCGAACTGATCAATCGGATCCGCGCCCACCGCGACCAGACCCAGGACCTACTGGTTACCGCGCTCGAGGAGCAGTTGGCGGAGCGGACCGCGTCGGGTACTGCGGCCGACAGCACCCGCGCACTGGTCCTGCTTGCCGGGGCCGTGTTGCGTTTTGCCTACAGCGACGACCCCGCCATCCTCGACAATCCCACCCCCACCGCCATCGCCGACGCGGTGGCAACCTTCCGCAACGCCCTGAAAGAGATCAAGTGACCCATACCAGCCCCGCGGTTGCCGAGCCGGAAGCCAAATCCGACCGGACCGTCCTCTATCTGTTCATCGGCCTGATGATCACGATGCTGCTCGCCGCACTGAATCAAACGGTGCTTTCGACGGCACTCCCCACGATTGTCGGCGAGCTCGACGGCGTCGACCAAATGACCTGGGTAATCACCGGCTACATCTTGGCCAGCACCATCGTGATGCCGGTGTACGGACGGATCAGCGACATCCTGGGCCGCAAACCGGTTCTACTGGTGGCGATCGTGCTGTTCATCGCTGGCTCGGTGGTCGGTGCCCTCGCCGGCAACATCGAGATCCTGATCGCGGCGCGCGTGCTGCAGGGTATCGGCGGCGGTGGTCTGATGATTCTGTCGCAGGCGGCGATTGCCGACGTCGTGCCCGCCCGCGAACGCGGTAAGTACATGGGCGCCATGGGCGCAGTGTTCGCCGTTGCGTCCGTCGCCGGCCCACTGCTGGGCGGCTGGCTCACCGAGGGCCCCGGCTGGCGCTGGGCGTTCTGGATGAACGTGCCGCTCGGGCTACTGGCGATCGCCGCCTGCACGGTGTTCCTGCACCTGCCGAAGAAGGAACATGCGGAACGCCCGAAACTCGACTACCTCGGCATGGCGCTGATCGCGGCCGCGACCACCGCCCTGGTCCTGGTCTGCACCTGGGGCGGCTCCACCTACGAGTGGCTCTCCCCGCAGATCATCGGCCTGAGCGTCGCCACCGTGATCCTCGCGGTCGCCTTCTGCTGGGCCGAGACCAAAGCCGTCGCCCCGGTGATCCCGCTGGCGCTGTTCCGCGACCGCAACTTCACGCTGACCACGATCGCCGCGTTGATGATCGGCGTCGGCATGTTCGGCGCGATCGGCTACATGCCGACCTACATCCAGATGGTCACCGGCGCCAGCGCCACCGTCGCCGGTCTGCTGATGATCCCGATGATGGGCGGCCTGCTCGTCGCTTCGGTCGCCTCCGGTCAGGCGGTCACCCGCACCGGCAAGTACAAGGTCTTCCCGATCGTCGGGTCAGCGATCCTGGGCCTGGGCCTCGGATTGCTGTCCACGCTCCACGTGGAGAGCCCGACCTGGCTGCTGTGCACTTACCTCGCGGTGACCGGCGTCGGTATCGGTCTGTCGATGCAGATCTTGACGTTGATCGTGCAGAACTCGTTCCCCGGCCGGATCGTCGGCACCGCTACCGCCGCCAGCAACTACTTCCGGCAGGTGGGTGCCACCCTGGGCTCGGCCATCGTCGGCTCGGTCTTCGCCTCGCGGCTCATCACCCTGCTGTCGGAGAAGATGGCAGGTAGCGGTGCTGCCGCGGGCGCGGGCGGCGACGAGTTCCGCAAGCACCTGACGCCGGCCGGCGTCAGCGCGCTCCCCGACGCGATCCGCGAGCCGATTATCCACTCCTACAACGAGGCACTGCTGCCGATCTTCCTGTTCCTGGTGCCACTCGCAGTGATTGCGGTGATTGCGCTGCTCTTCGTCGAGCAGAAGCCGCTGGCCACCTCCGTCCAGGACGAGATCACCGCCGAGTCGCTCGCCGAAGGTCAACTGCTGGAGATGGTCGACGACACCGCTGGCCCGTCCGCCTTCCGCCCCGACCCCGACGCGGGCAAAACCACCCGGGTGTAG
>NZ_JBAQWU010000321.1:0-4896 GCF_049299075.1 Gordonia sp. (in: high G+C Gram-positive bacteria) | reverse complement strand
CCGCCACCGCCGACTCCAACCCCACCCCCGCCGCAATCAACACCCGCGCAAGAGCACTAACCCGCGCACCAAACTCCCCGTACGAAACCTCACGATCACCAAACACCAAAGCCGTCGCCACCGGCGTACGCAAAACCTGAGCAGCAACCACATCAGCCACCGACACCACCGGCGGCAACGCCACCTGGGGACCAGTCTCGGCAGCCGGGGCCGTTTCTGCCCCTACGAGGACGGCGTCGCCGACCGGAATTTCGGGATTCTGGGTCAGCTCCGCCAGCAGGGAGCCAAACCGCTGGGCGAGCACGGCCATTGAGGCCGACGCATACAGATCGGTGGAGTATTCGACCGACAAGACCCACGGTTCGCCAGGCCCCGCAGTCCTCACGTAGAAAGTCAGGTCGCGTTGCACCACGACTCCGGGATTCGCAAAGGGTTCGACGGTCAGTCCATCCAGGTCAAACCGCTCCTCAGCAGCCGACGCAGCCGGATCCACTGAGAGCATTACCTGCGCGAGCGGGACAAACGCCTCCGAACGCGCCGGATTCAAATCCTCGACGAGCGCTTCAAAGGGAACGTCAGAATGTGCGAAGGCATCGAAATCAGTCACCTTCAACAGCTCCACCAAATCGGTAAAGGAGTCCGCCGAATCCACATGAGCTCGCAATACGAGCGTATTCACGAACATACCGACTAGCGGATCCAGTTGGGCCTGACCTCGTCCGGCAAACGGAGCTGAGACGACGACCTCATCACTAGCTGACAGTCGAGCCAGCAAAGCCGCGAGCGCAGCGTGCAAGACGATGAACGGCGTAGCGTCGCTAGCTGTGGCCACCTGCCGAACCTGATCTCCGACTTCGGCGGGAAGATCGATCGACACCAAAGCTCCCCTGCCAGAAGCAACAGGAGGCCGTGGGTGGTCGGTGGGCAGATCGACTACATCGGGCAGACCTCGTAACTGCTCTCGCCAGTATGCGAGTTGAGTACCGAGCACCGAGTCTGGGTCACCGGGTGATCCAAGGACTTCGTGTTGCCAGATGGCGAAGTCTGCGAACTGGACCTCGAGGGGAATGAATCTCGGGCGGTTCCCCGCCGCACGTGCCGCATAGGCACCTAACAAGTCGACAGCCAACGGCCGCAGCGACTCACCGTCGACGGCTATATGGTGGGCCACCAAAGCAAGGGCCCATTGATTCGGGGCAGTCTCCAGAAGCCGCAGACGCACGGGTTGATCGACCGTCACGTCGAAACCCATGGCCAAGGCGCCCACGAACTCCGACTCATCCTGAGTGACCTGCCAGTCCACCAGGTCCGACACCATATCAACGGAATGTATCTGCTGGTACGGCACACCATCTATGGCCGGGAAAGTGGTGCGAAGGATTTCATGACGCCCCACCACATCCACCAGTGCTGATCGCAGGGCCTCAACGTCAAGGGACCCACTCAACCGCAGACCGAGTGGAATATTGTAATTCGCGGTACCCGGATCAAACCGATTCAAAAACCACATCCGCTGCTGCGCAAACGACAACGGAATCCGGTCAGGACGCGGTGACACCGGCAGCACTGGGGGCAGCGCGGCAGCGCGCCCGGCCAGCGCGGCCGCCAGGTCACGCACCCTGGGTGCGGTGAAGACGTCCTGAATCGTGACGGCCACATCCAGCGTCTGCCCCACGCGACCGACCAGCCGCATTGCAGATAACGAGTTGCCACCGAGATCGAAGAAACTGTCGATCACCGAGACCTGCTCGACGCCGAGCACCTCGGCGAACACTGCGGCAACGGCGCGCTCTTCGTCCGTCGCCGGCGCGACATATTCGCCGACCTCAATCACCGGCTCTGGCAGGGCAGTCTTGTCGAGCTTGCCGACGGGTGTCATCGGGAGTTCATCGATCGCCATGATCGTCGCCGGCACCATATGCGATGGCAGGCGTTCGGCGACGAACGAACGTAGTTCGCCGATGTCCACTGGATCCCCACCGCTGACGACGTAGCCAGCCAGAGCCGATGCTACCGGTCCACCGACGCCGAGGACGACCGCCGACGTGACGTCGGGGTGTTCGACGAGGACCGCTTCGACCTCGCCGAGCTCGATGCGCAGACCGCGCAGTTTCACCTGGTCGTCAGTGCGGCCCGTGTACTCGATCGTCGGCTTTCCGGTCTCGTCACTCCGCCACCGCACCAAGTCGCCGGTGCGGTACATCCGGTCGCCGGGAATCCCATACGGGTTTGCGACGAAGCGAGTTGCCGTGAGGCCGGGCCGCGCGAGATAGCCGCGCGACAACGCGTCACCGCACAGGTACAGCTCGCCCGGCACTCCCGGCGGAACCGGCTTGAGGCGGTTGTCGAGGACGAGGAAGCCGACACCGGCGATAGGACCGCCCAGGTAGACGGGTGCGCCGATCTGCATGGGTTCACTGATGGCCACACCGATGGTGGTCTCCGTCGGCCCGTACAGGTTCTGTATCCGGCGGAAGGGTGCCCATGAATCTTTCAACGCCTGCGGCACTGCTTCACCACCGGCGTAGACCACTCGCAGAGCCGGCACCGCGGCCGGGTCTACGGTGGCAAGCACGGTCGGTGTCAGGAACGTGTGGGTGATCGCGTGCTGCATCAAGTAGTTCTGCAACGTCGATCCACCAACCGCATCGTCCGGCCGGTAGACGAGGACACCGCCTGACCAGGAGGCCAACAAGTATTCCAGCACCGACGCATCGAAACTCGGCGAAGCGAACCCCAGAATTCGCGAGTACTCATCAGCGCTGGACCGACGCACCTCTTCGGCCGCGAAGTTCGCGAGCCCCGAATGGGTGACCGAAACACCCTTGGGGCGGCCGGTGGAGCCGGATGTGTAAATCACGTACGCCGTGTTGTCGATCCGGACCGGTGCATGCAGCTCGTCGGGCTCGATCTGCGCTCCGCTGAGTGCCGCTACATCATCCTCCACGGTGCGCTCATCGAGCCGAATCCAGTCGAAACCCTGCTCCGGGAGGTCACCCGACGCGGCGACCGCGAGCCCGATCAGTGCCTGCGAATCTTCCACCATGTTCGCGACACGATCGAGCGGGTAGGTCGGGTCGATCGGGACGTAGCCGCCGCCGGTCTTGGCCACGGCCCAGATGGCGGTCAATAGCGCGGATGAACGTCCGATGGCGAGCGCCACGAGCGACTCCGGACCAATATCCCGGCCGATCAGCCAGCGGGCGAGCCGGTTTGAGCGTTCGTCGAGCTGGGCGTAGGTGAGGAACGCGCCATCTGGGTCGACGACAGCCTGTCGGGCACCCCACATGTGTGCAGCGTTCGCGAAGATCTCGGGAAGCAGCAACGGATCCGTTCCGGGACCACTGGTGATTACCGAATCCGAGGCGGGGACGCGCCGGGCCGCGGGCTTGGCGCCGTCGTCTGTGCTCGGGTTTGTCGGCTGGACGGCGATAGCGAATGCCGGAAGTGTGATGTCTCCGACGGGAATCGCAGGGTCGGAGAGTGCTTCAGCCAGGATCGTGACCAAGTGCTTGGCGAAGCCCTGTACCGTACCTTCATCAAAGAGGTCGGTGGCATGCACCATTGCCCCGTTCCACGGCCCATCGTCGACACGACTGATCCCGACCAACAAATCAACCTTGGCTGGCATCGCGGACTGCTCGAACGGCGCAATACTCAAACCCGCGACGTCGCCGCCGACCACGTTCTCTCCGGCCAGTTCCGGGACCGATGATTGGTCGAGAGTCAACCACACTTGCGAGAACGGCGAATACGCCTGTGACGTTGCCAGACGGCATACCTCGACGACGCTCTCGAAGGGTGCATCGGCATTGGCAAAGGCTTCCAGATCTACGTTCTTCGCTGCCGCGACTAGGCTGGTGAAGCTCATGCCGCCGTCCACCGCTGTTCGCAGAACCAGAGTGTTGACGAACATGCCGACCAGGCGGTCGAGGACCTCGTGACCGCGCCCCGCGATGGGCGTGCCGATGGCGATGTCGTCCTGGGCGCTCATGCGCGCAATCAGAACCGCGAGTGCCGCATGGACCACCATGAATGGCGTGGCCCCTGACTCCGCGGCGAGACGATCGACCGCCCGCGCCACATCGGCTGGGATCTCGAAGAAGACCTGGGCGCCACCGTGTGTGGCGACGGCTGGCCGTGGACGGTCAGCCGGTAGCTCGACCACATCAGGCAGTCCCGCGAGCTGCGTGCGCCAATACTCCAGTTGCTGCCCAACCACCGTGTCGGACGCATCCGGGCTACCGAGTACCTCATGCTGCCAGATCGCGTAATCGGCGAACTGCACCGGCAGGGCTGCGAACTCGGGTTCGCGCTCATCGAACTCGGCCACATACGCGGTAATGAGGTCGACGACCATCGGACCCATGGACTCGCCGTCAAAGGCGATGTGGTGCACCACAACGGCGAGCACATACTCCTGCGGGGCCGCTTCCCACAGCCTCACACGAATAGGGAGCTGCTTAGCGATGTCGAAGGCGGCGACGACAGCTTCTTCCAACTCGCCCAGCGTGTCGGCGATGTCCCAGTCGAGTCGAGCGGCGACACCCGAGGCCCGCAGAATCTTCTGGCGCGGTTCGCCGTCGACCGCCGGGTAGGTGGTTCGCAGCACCTCATGCCGTGCAACAACATCCACAATCGCAGCATGCAGCGCATCGATGTCAAGGCTGCCCGACAGCCGCAACACGGTCGGGATGTTGTAGGTACCCGAACCCGGATTAATTTGGTTGACCAGCCACATGCGCTGCTGCGCAAACGACAACGGAATCCGGTCAGGACGCGGATCGGCAGCGGTAATCGGGCGAAGTGCCGGGGCATTATTTGCGACCTCAAGGGCGAGCGTGCGCACCGTCGGCGCAGCGAAGACATCGCGCACCGAGACCGAGACACCGAGAC
>NZ_JBAQWU010000320.1:0-4167 GCF_049299075.1 Gordonia sp. (in: high G+C Gram-positive bacteria) | reverse complement strand
CAGTTTCATGTGCGCGCTGCCCGCGCCCGCCGGGGCGGCGATCAGAAAGACGATGTCCGCCGGACCGTCGGGGCCGCCGAAGTCGACCTTGTTCGACAGTCGGGCCATGGCGAGCGATGCGGTGTTGACCGAATCGACGCGGGCATGCGGGATGGCCAGACCGCCGGGCAGGCCGGTGGGCGATTTCGTTTCGCGTTCGAGGGCGGCGCCGGCGAGTGCGCCGGGGTCGCTACAGCGGCCCGCGTCGGCGAGGGCTTGGGCGAGCCGCCGGATGACGGCCTCCGCGTCGGCTCCCGCGTCGGTGTCGAGTAACACCAACGGGGGAGTGATGATCGGTTCGGTCATGATTTTCCTTACTCGACGGTGCGGTCGGGTTAGCGGACAGGGTGAACGTGCACGCCAGCCAGGTTGAGGTCGCCGGGGGTGGGCGGGGTGGTGCCGGGCAGAGCGGCGGCGGCCGAACCGTAGGCGACGGCGGTGCGCAGCCACTCTGCCGGGTCGCCGCCACGCTGCTGCGCGATCAGATACCCGGCCAGCGATGAATCGCCCGCGCCCACCGTGCTGCGTATTGCGATTCTCGGCGGGGTGGCGAACCAGCTGCCCGATGCCAGGGTGAGGAGCGCGCCGGCGGCCCCGAGGGTGGTCAGGACCGCGCCACCGGTCTGTTCGGCGAGGGTGCGCGCCGCACCGGCAGTGCGCGTGACATCACCGAGCAGGGCGGCCCCCTCCATCGCCGCGCCGTCGTCCCCGGTCAATTCGGCCAGTTCAAACGCATTGGGCTTGAGGAGTTCGGGTCGGGCACCGGCGATCGCCGTCAGCGGCGGACCGGACGTATCGACGGCGACGGGCACCCCGGCCGCGTGCAGGCGGTCTGCCACGACGGCGTACCAGTCGGCCGGTACCCCCGGCGGCAGCGAGCCGCACAGTGCCACCCACTGCGCCGCACTGGCCGCGTCGACGATCAGTTCGGTGAGCTGGGTGAGGACCGCAGCGCTGAGCCGGGCTCCGGCCTCGTTGATCTTGGTGGTGATCCCGTTGGGCTCGGTGAGTGTCAGGTTGGTGCGCACGTCGTCGTCGATGGGGACGGTCCGGTAGTTCAATGCCGCCGCGTCGAGTTGGTGGAGTAGCCGGTCGCCATCGCGTGCCGGGAGCAGGGCGAGCGTAGCGAGCCCGGCCTCGGCGACCACGCGGGAGACATTGATCCCTTTGCCGCCTGGCTGGCTCCGCACCCCGGTGGCGCGCAGGACGTCGCCCCGGCTGAAGGGACCCGGGAGGTCGATAGTCCGGTCCACACTCGGGTTGGCCGTCACGGTCACGATCATGCGATCACCACTTCAATGTCGAGGGCTGCCAGGTCAGCGGCCAAGGGGACGTCGATACCCGCGTCGGTGACGATGGCATCGATGTCGGAGATCCGACCGAAGCGCACCAGGAGTTCGCGGTTGAACTTGCTCGAGTCGGCCAGCACGATCACTCGGTTGGCGGCCGCGATCATCGCGCTCTTGGCGGCCGCCTCCTCGGGGTCGGGGGTGGACAGCCCATGGTTCAGGCTTAGTCCGTTGGTGCCCAGGAAGACGACGGAGGCGCGCAGCCGGTTCAGCGCAGCCACGGTGGAGGCGCCCACTGTCGCTAGCGTCTTGCGGCGCAGGCGACCGCCGAGCAGGGTCACGTCGCAGCCCGGCAGGGTGGACAGGTGCGCGGCCAGCGGTACCGCGTTGGTCACGACGGTCAGGTCTCGATCACCGGGGACCGAGAGTGCCGCCCGCAGGGTGGTGGTGCCCGCGTCGAAGATCACCGAGCCGCCCGGCGGTGGGAGAAATGTCTGCGCCGCGATCCCGATGGCCGTCTTCGCGGCGAGGTGGGACTGTTCGCGCTGCTCCAGATCGGGTTCGTCCCCGACGGTGCGGACGTCGGGGCGTACTGCGCCGCCGTGCACGCGGTGCAGCACTCCCTGTTGGGCGAGTACTCCCAGATCTCGGCGGACGGTCTCGCCGGTGACGTCGAAGCGCTGTGCCAGATCGGCCACCGCGACTCGGCCGCGGGCGCGGACCTCGTTCGCGATCTCCTGCTGGCGTTCTTCGGCGTACACGTCGCCCTCCTGCGTAGAGTCCATCGGGTACGAGGCTCCTTCAAGGGCCCGAATCCGTTTGGCTATGTCTGTGTTTACCTTTGAATGTGTTGACACGTCAAGCGGTTTTAGTAATGTTGATCACATGACTGAGGTGACAGCGATGGGTTCGGCGGACAACTTCGGTGCGACACGGGTGGTAACCGGCACTCCGGTGGTTCACGGTTTGGCCTGCGGCCCAGTGATCCGCCCAGCGCCCAGGCTGGCGTTCGACATCGATCCGGCGGCCACCGTTGACCCCGACGCCCGGGGCGCGGAACAGGAGCGTTTCGCCGCCGCCGTTGCCACGGTGGCCAGTCGCTTCTCAGCGCGCGCCTCGGCGAGCACCGGCTCATCGGCCGAGGTTTTGGCCGCCACCTCCGGGCTCGCGAAGGACCGCGCCTGGACCGGCGCGGCCCGGAAACTGATCGCCGACGGGGCGCCGCCGGCCGCGGCCACCATCGCGGCGATCGAACAGATCGCAACGATGTTCACCAAGCTCGGCGGCCGCATGGCCGAGCGGGTCACCGACCTCAATGACATCCGCGACCGTGTGGTGGCCGAACTGCTCGGCGTGCCCGAACCCGGTATCCCCATGCCCGATGAGCCGTCGGTATTGTGCGCCGACGATCTCGCTCCGGCCGACACCGCCGGGCTGGACCCGACCCGGGTGATCGCCCTGGCTACCCGCCTGGGTGGACCGTCGAGCCACACTGCGATCATTGCCCGTCAGCTCGGTATCCCGTGTGTGGTCGCGATCGCTGATCTCGACTCGGTTCCGACCGGCTCGACCGTCTATGTGGACGGTGAGCGTGGCATCGTGGGTCTCGATCCGGTCGCCGAACAGATCGCCGTGGCCATCGACGGGCATCGACGCGCCGCCGAGGCCGCCGCGGCCTGGCGCGGCCCGGGCCAGACCTCCGACGGTCATCACATACTAATCCTGGCTAATGTCGCGGACGGCACCTCGGCCCGTAAGGCTGCTGACCTCGGCATTCTCGAAGGCGTCGGTCTCTTCCGCACCGAACTGGCTTTTCTGGATCGCCCCGACGAACCGTCGGTGGAGGAGCAGACGGCCCTGTACCGCGAGGTGATCGATGCCTTCGACGGGCAGAAAGTCGTGATCCGTACGCTCGACGCCGGCTCGGACAAGCCGCTGAAATTCGTCACCCATCCCGATGAGGCAAATCCAGCCATGGGGGTGCGCGGCAACCGGATCATCATGTCGAACCCGGAGATTAGGCTGCATCAGCTCGATGCACTGGCCGCCGCTGCGCAGGGGACAACCGCGGTGCCGTGGGTGATGGCGCCGATGATCGCGACGGTCGCCGAGGCGCGTGAATTCGCCGCGTTGGTCCGCGAACGCGGCATGATTCCCGGCGTTATGGTGGAGGTCCCGTCGGCGGCCGTGCAAGCCGACAAGATCCTCCGCGAAGTCGACTTCGTCTCCATCGGCACCAACGACCTCACCCAGTACACGATGGCCGCCGATCGGATGTCGCCGGAATTGGCGGCGCTCACCGATCCGTGGCAGCCCGCGGTACTGGCGCTGATCGAGCGGGTCGGCGCGGCTGGTGCGGCACAGGACAAACAAGTCGGCGTCTGCGGCGAGGCGGCCGCAGACCCGATGCTGGCCTGCGTGCTGGTCGGCCTCGGGGTCACCTCGCTGTCCGCGGCGCCCGCGGCGACGGCCCCGGTCGGGCTCAAGCTGGGCATGGTGACCCTGGAGCAGTGCCGGGCGGCGGCGCAGGCAGCCATGGCTGCCGACAGTACCCAAGCGGCCCGGGAGGCGGCGCGCGCCGTTCTCGGCTGACCGCGGGCGCAGACGCCGGGGACCGTTAGATGCGCCGCATCACGGTTACGACCTTGCCGAGGACGGCGGCGTCGTCGCCGGGGATCGGCTCGAAGTGTTCGTTGTGCGGCATCAGCCAGACGTGGCCGTCGATGCGTTTGAAGGTCTTGACGGTGGCCTCACCGTCGATCATGGCGGCGACGATGTCGCCGTTCTCGGCAACGTTCTGTTGACGTACGACTACCCAGTCGCCGTCGCAGATCGCCGC
>NZ_JBAQWU010000319.1:0-2011 GCF_049299075.1 Gordonia sp. (in: high G+C Gram-positive bacteria) | reverse complement strand
GTATCGCGGTATTGAGCAGGTCGAAGGCGCGGCGTTGGTCGGTGGTGGGTTGGGTGAGCAGGGGCACCTCGGTGCTGGCGCCGTGGTAGCGGACGTCGTTGCGGGTGAGTGTGGCCAGGTGGTCGAGCAGGCCACGGAAGCTGCGTAGCGGGTTGCCGTCGGCGTCGTGGTTGCGGGATGCCTTGGCATCGGCTTCGGGTGAACGCTGTGCGGGCGCGACCGGGTTATCGCGTTGGGGTGGATGTTCGTCGGTGAATGTCATTGGCGCCCAGGCCTTGCGTAGGTGCCAGATGAGGTAGCAGGCGAGCAGGCAGATCAGCACGTGGGCTTTGACGCGGTTGTCGAGTCGGTGGTGGATGGGTCGCAGGTCGAGATCGTCGGTTTTGATGATGCGGAAGTCGCGTTCGACGTTGGCGAGGTTCTTGTAGCCCTCGACGATCCCGGCGGGGTCGAGGGTGCCGGCGTCGACGCTTGTGCGCAGCACGTAGATGCCGTCCAGTTCGGCCTCGGCGTCGATGCGGGCTTGGTCGCGACGGTAGGTGAGGGTGGTGTCGGTGATGGTGGTGTGGAAGTGCTTGCCCATCTTGTATTTGTCGATCACCTTGCCCACCGCCTTGCCGATCCCGCCGGCGCCGGTCAGGGTGCCGCGGGTGACCCGCTCGGCGATGCCGGTGAGCAGTTTCTCGGTCGCGGCCAGCAGCTCTGAGCGTTTGCGGGTGCGTTCGGCCGCCAGCGCGGGGTTGCGGCAGGCGATCAACCGTTCCCCGGGGTAGTCGGGGTGGTGGATCTCGGCCAGGTCCTGGGTGTCGAACAGGCTCATCTGCAGCGGCCCGTCGTCGCGGGCGAGTTTGGCGATCGCGGGCGCGCGCAGCGCGGTGATCCAGCCGAAATCGGTGGCGGTGTCGGGGTCCTCGTTGAGTGTGCGCAGCGCGTCGATGCGCGCGGAGGTGATCATGCCGCGATCGCCCACCAACACCAACTTCTGGATGTCCAGCTCGTCGCGGATGACGGTGACGATTTGGGTGAACGCGTCCGGGTCGGCGGTGTTGCCCGCAAACACCCGCACCGCGACCGGGCGGCCCGCCGGGTCGGTGAGCACCCCGTACTCGATCTGCTCGCAGCCCTTCTTGCCGTCGCGGGAGTAGCCGCGCGCGGCCAGCTCGCAGCACCGGCCGGTCACCCACGCGCTGGTCAGGTCGAACAACGCCATCCGGCCCGGATTCGCGTCGGGGGCAAGGTGTTTGGCCGCGAGCTTGCGCTCGATCGCCTCCTGCCGCTCGGCCAGCCAGTCCATCGCGGCATAGACCTCGTCGGTGGACGCGCCGGCCACGCCCAGGTCAGTGCCCAACGTGGTGTCGGGCCACCAGGCCAGCGTGGATAGCTTCGGCTTAGGCCGCACAACCCGCGAAATGACCAGCGCGAGAACAATATCGCGTCTGCGGCCTGCCGGGCCCAGCAGCGCGGGCAGGCCCAGCTGGCGCGCCATCGCCGCTACCGCGGCCACGTGCCCATGCGGCAGCGACCGGGTGATCGCGAACTCCGAACCGGCCGGCACCAGCGTCTGGCCCTTCAGCGTCGCCTCGATCGCGTCGATCGTCTCCGGCGGCAGCATCGACAGGTTGGCCACGGTCTCGTTGCGCACCGCGGCGCCGTCGCGGTAGGTGCGCCGCAGGTAGGCCGACGTGTACTCGCGGCGCTGGCCCTGCTTATCCACGTGCGTCTTCCGAACTCTGACTACGTGAACCCGGCCCTGCTTACGCGGCATGGCCAGAATCATATTCGATTCCAACCCATTCGCGAAGACGACACGCCATAAATTCTGACTACACACCCATAGCGGTTCACCGGCGTCCATCCAGCTCAGCAATCAGACCACGCCCGCAAGCCGTCGCAACTTCGGCCTAGCAATACATTTGGCGAATTCTAAATGTTCTAGTCCATTTAAGCAGATAAGCAATACATAGGTTTCGAGTATGCCACCGGGATCCGGCAATTCCTGACGAGCCAGGCT
>NZ_JBAQWU010000318.1:0-6062 GCF_049299075.1 Gordonia sp. (in: high G+C Gram-positive bacteria) | reverse complement strand
GTGCTGGCCGCCTCGACAATGCCAGCCTTCGGGCTCACCGCAACCACCGAATTCGTCGACCGCGAACCCACCCGCAATCCGTGGGACACCGATTTCATCAGCGGTGCCTCCTCGGGTGGTTCGGCCGCGCTCGTGGCCGCCGGGGTGGTGCCGATCGCGCATGCGAACGACGGCGGCGGCTCCATCCGGATTCCGGCGGCGGCGTGCGGGCTGGTCGGGCTGAAGCCGTCGCGCGGGCGCACGGCAGCGGCGTCGACGTCGTCGAACGCCCCGATCGATTTGGTATCCAACGGGATCGTCTCCCGCTCAGTTCGGGACACCGCGTATTTCTTGGCGGATTTGGAGCGTCAGCGCAGCGTGGCAGAGTTTCCGCCGGTCGGGTTGGTGGAAGGACCGGGTAGGCGCCGGCTGCGGATCGCGCTGATCGCCGAGTCGATCACCGGGCACGCGTTGGACGCAGATACCCGGCGTGAGCTGAGCGCCACCGTTGATCTGCTCGCTGATCTGGGGCACCACGTTCAGCAGGTGCCGCTCCCGGTGGACCGCGCGTTCATCGGACAGTTCACCAACTACTGGGCGCTGATGGCGTTCTCCCTGGACAGGTTCGGTGGAACAGTGCTCGGCGCGGGTTTTGACCGCAGCAAAGTGGACCCGTTCACCCGGGGGCTGTCGCAGCGGTTCGCCCGGAACTTCTACCGGATGCCTACGTCGATCCTCGGACTCAAACGGGCGACCGGGAAGTTTCGTGCGGCGTTCGCCGAATATGACGTCATCCTGTCGCCAACCCTCGCACACACCACCCCCGAGATCGGGTACCTGGATCCGGCAGGCGACTTCGACGAGGTCCTTGAGCGGCTGATCCGGTACGTCGCCTTCACCCCGGCCAACAACTCGTCGGGCACCCCGGCGATCTCGCTGCCGCTGGGTCAGTCCGCTTCCGGGCTGCCGATCGGCATGCACTTCTCCGCGGACCTCGGCGACGAGCGGACCCTGCTGGAGCTGGCCTCCGAACTGGAGGAAGCCCGGCCGTTCGCCCGCATCCAGGACGTCTGAACGTCGTCGATCCTTCGGTTCGGGACCGGCCGTCCAGTGGACAAAGTCGGGTGCCGGACACAGTTCTGGGCCCGCAGATCCGATGATCGGCGGGCCCAGAACTTGTGCCGTGTTCGCTGCTAGTGGACGTGTGCTCCTTCTGCACCGACACCGGTGAGCGAGCGGACCTCCATCTCGGCGCGGCGGCCGACGTCCGGCTTCTCGCGCGAGGTGAGAGTTCCGATGATGCCCAGCAGGAAGGCCGCCGGGATGGAGACCAGCCCCGGGTTGGAGAGCGGGAACCAGGCGAAGTCGGCATTCGACAACATCGACGTCGGCTTGCCGGAGACGGCCGGGGAGAAGACGATCAGGGTGATCGTGATGGCCAGACCGCCGTACATGCTGAACAGCGCGCCGCGCGTGTTGAAGCGGCGCCAGTACAGGGAGTACAGGATGGTGGGCAGGTTGGCCGAGGCGGCCACGGCGAAGGCCAGTGCCACCAGGAAGGCGATGTTCTGGTCCTTGGCCAGAATGCCCAGAATGATGCCGATGATGCCGAGCACGACGACAGTGATGCGTGAGACCCGGACCTGTTCCTCCTCGGAGGCGGTGTTCTTCTTGATCACGCTGGCGTAGATGTCGTGGGCGAACGATGCCGAGGCGGTGATCGCCAGACCGGCTACGACGGCGAGGATCGTCGCGAAGGCCACGCCGGCGATCAGTCCCAGTAGGATCTCGCCGCCCAGTTCCAGAGCCAGCAACGGGGCCGCCGAGTTGACGCCGCCCGGTGCTGCGAGGATCTTCTCCGGACCGACCAGGGCGGCTGCGCCGTAGCCCAGGACCAGGGTGAACAGGTAGAAGGCGCCGATCAGGCCGATCGCCCAGACCACCGAACGACGAGCTTCCTTTGCGGTGGGGACCGTGTAGAAGCGCATGAGCACATGCGGCAGACCGGCGGTGCCCAGCACGAGTGCCAGGCCCAGCGAGATCAGGTTCACCTTGGAGGTCATGTTCGCGCCGTACTGGGCGCCGGGGGCGAGGACGTCGTGCGGCTGTCCGCTCGCCGTCGTCAGCATGGCCTGACCCTTCTCGGTCAGGTCACCGCTGGCTACGGCATTGTTGACGGCGTCTTGCGCCATGCCAAGCAGGTGCGAGACGTTCCACATGATGTCGCCCTTGAAGAGCACCATCAGCGTCATGGCCGCAGCGCCGGTGATCAGCAACACGGCCTTGATGATCTGCACCCAGGTGGTGCCCTTCATGCCGCCGATGAGCACGTAGGCGATCATCAGCAGGCCGACGACGGTGATGACGATCGCCTGGCCCGCATCGCTCTGGATGTTGAGGAGCAGGGCCACCAGGGCGCCGGCGCCAGCCATCTGGGCGAGCAGGTAGAAGATCGACACCGTCAGGGTGTTGATGGAGGCGGCCAGCCGGACTGGGCGCTGCTTGAGCCGGAAGCTCAGCACGTCGGCCATGGTGAACTTGCCGGTGTTGCGCAGGAGTTCAGCCACCAGCAGCAGGGCCACCAGCCAGGCGACCAGGAAGCCGATCGAGTAGAGGAAGCCGTCGTAGCCGTAGATGGCGATGGCGCCGGCGATGCCGAGGAAGCTCGCCGCCGACAGGTAGTCACCGGCGATGGCGATGCCGTTCTGGCGGCCGGAGAATCCTCCGCTGCCGGTGAAGAACTCGGAGGCGCTGGTGGTGCCGACCTTGGAGACCTTGATGACCACGATCAAGGTCACGATCACGAAGCCGACGAAGATCAGGATGTTGAGGGTCGAGTTTCCGGTGTCGACCTCGGTCGCGGCGAGGTTCAGGATGTGGTTCACTGCTGGCCTCCCTTCGGGGCGCTCTGCTTCAGGACATCGGCTTCACGGGCATATTTGCCGTCGGCGAAGCCTGCGCGGACCACGTCGGCCGCCGGATCGAGCTTGCGGTTCGTGAACCGGATGTAGAGGCCGGTGATGGCGAAGGTGGTGACGAACTGGAGAAGGCCCAGGACCAGGCCCATATTGATGTTTCCCCAGACCGAGGTGCCCATGAAGCCGGGCGCGAAGACGCCGAGCACCAGGTACAGCGCGTACCAGGACAGGAAGAACACAGTCATCGGGAACACGAAGCTCAGCAGTGTGCGCCGCAGCTTCTGGAACTCGGGGCTTTGCTGGGCCGCAATGAACTCGCCCGCGCTGGGCGCGGAGAGTTGTATCGGCGGGTGATCGGGTGTGTCAGACACTTCGGCCTCCTCGGTGCGATGCCGCGCGAAGTGCGGCCTTGCTCCGAACTCTCGTAGAGACACAGCTCACAGACAATGGGTTCTGTGACCTACGCGACGAGGGCCGACCCTCGTGCGACGAACGGTTATCCAGCGCCGACCAACGGCAGCCGTGGGGATCCTCGTTCGCCCGCACCTCGAAACGATCCGCGTTCCGCGGAACGCTTCCTCGTTGGTGGAGGCGACGGACCCGAAAGGCAGCGAACGGGCTAGCCGCCGGTTGGGGTGCGTTCGAGCACCAGGCCGAAGCGCTCGGGGACGTGCATGCGGGCGAAGATGGTTGCGACGTCGCTGCGCAGGGTGCGTCGGGTGGTTAGGGAGACGATCACCATGGTCGCGAAGGACAGCGGCACTGTGATCGCGGCCGGGAAGTTCACGACGGCAGCGAGCCAGCCGTTGCCGGTGACCCAGAAGGCGCCGGCCAGCACCGCGAAGATGGACGTGGCGGCGCCGACCAGCATCCCGGAGACCGCTCCGGCGGCGGTTAGCCCGCGCCACCAGATGCCCAGCACCAGTAGCGGGCACAGGGTGGCGGCGGAGACGGCGAACACCAGACCCACCGACCGGGACAGTTCCAGGGTGCCCGCGGCGAGGGCGAGGCCGATGGGGACCAGTCCGCCGATCAGCGCGCAGATCCGGAAGCTGCGGATTCCGGCTTTGAGGAGGTCGGTGGAGACGACACCGGCGATGCTGATCAGTAGGCCCGACGACGTCGCCAGAAAGGCGGCGATCGCGCCAGCTGCCACCAGCGCCACCAGCAGCTCACCGGCCAGGCCGCCGACGATCGCCGTCGGCATCAGCAGCACGGCCGCATCGGAGGTCCCGGTGGCCAAGACCTGCGGGACGTAGACCCGGGACAGCACGCCGAGCACCGTCGGGAACAGGTAGAACAGCGCGAGCAGTGCGATCACGGTGAGGGCGGTGCGGCGGGCCGCGGTGCCGGTGCGGTTGGTGTAGAACCGCACCAGCACGTGCGGTAGGCCTAACGCGCCGAGGAAGGTGGCGATCAGCAGCGAGATCACCTGGTACAGCGGATGGCCTCCACCCAACCCGCCGCCCGAACGGGCCCATTGCGCTCCGGTCTGCGGGGCGTCCGCGACCACCGGAGTTGCGGCCCCGGCGTCCAGGGATAGCTCGGAATCTCCACCTACGACAACGGTGCCGGCCGCGGCGGGCTGGTGTGTCACCGGCTGGCCGTCGACGGTGCCGCTGATCCACACGCCCGTCGGATCGGTGATGGTCACCGCGACATCGGTGGAGACGGTGACGGTGGTGGCGGTGGCGACTCGGGCCGGGAGTTGGTCGCTCAGGTTGGCCGGGTTCGAGGTGAAGTGGATGATCGCCACGAGAGCGGGCAGCGCGATGGCGGTCAGTTTGAGCCAGTACTGGATCGCTTGGGCAAAGGTCACCGAGCGCATGCCGCCGCTGACGACGTTGATGATCAGAGCGGTACCGACCACCGCCACGCCGACCCAGCCGGGCAGTCCGAGCAGGATGTTCAGCGTGAGGCCAGCGCCCTGCAACTGTGGCACCAGGTAGAGGATGCACACGCCAGCCACGACGACCATCGTGACGCGACGGGCGCGGGTGGATCCGAGTCGGAACTCGGCGAAGTCGGGCAGCGTGTACGCGCCCGAGCGGCGTAGCGGGGCGGCGACGAAGAGCAGCAGGGCCAGGTAGCCGGAGGTGAACCCGATCGGATACCAGAGGGCATCCGCACCGTACTTGGCGACCAGGCCCGCGACACCGAGAAAGGACGCGGCCGACAGGTATTCCCCGGCGATGGCGGCGGCGTTCCAGCGGGCACTGATACTGCGGGAGGCGACCAGGAAGTCAGACGTCGACCGGGCACCGCGCCCACCGTAGGCGCCGATCGCCACGGTGCCGACTGTTGCCAGCACCACGGCGGCCACCACGAGTGCCGCACCGGTGCCGGTCATCAACGCGGATGCTCCTCGTCGTCCATCAGGCGGATGAAGTCCCGTTCAGCCTGCTCGGCCAAGCGAATGTAGAGGCGCCCGGCGAGGTAGAGAACCGGGTAGGGCAGCAGGGCGAGCACGATCCAGTTGAGAGCGACCCCGAACAGGGTGGCCGAGCCGAAGCCGGCAAACGTGCTGCCGGCGATCGGGATGGCGAGTAGGAGCAGGGCGACGGCCAGGCCGATTCGCAGCGCAAGGCCGAGTTGGGCCCGGACCAGGCCGCGCACCAGATGCTCGCCGACCTCGGTTTGCTCGGCGACTTCGGCGCGGGTGCGCACTGCCCGCGCGCCGCGTCGTTGGGAGAGCACTACGCGCTCGCGTCGCGAGGAGCTCGGCGGCATCGGCTACTCCCGGTCCTGCGGCCCCGCGCGGAACGAGCGCAGCGGATCCCGGACGAGGCGGTCTTTGAGTTCGCGGACCTGGCGTCGGCTGACCGGCAGTTCTACTGCCGTGGTGGCGCCGTTGGCGCGGACCATCACTTTGGTGGCGGCGCCAGCTGAGCGCAGGCCGGTCACCATCGGAAGAGCGACAAGGTACGAGCGGTGCACGCGCGCGAAGCCGGCACTGGCCCAATGCGACTCGAGGGTGGAGAGCGTGACACGGACGAGGTAGGCGCCGGTTTCGGTGTGTAGCCGGGCGTAGTCGCCGACGGCTTCGACCCAGGAAATGGTGTCCCGATTGATGAGGGACGTGACCCCGCCGCGCTCGACCGGGATCACCTGACCTTCGACGCTGGTCGAGGTGGCTGGTGGCGCGGCCAGGGCCGCGGGCGGGTC
>NZ_JBAQWU010000317.1:0-2260 GCF_049299075.1 Gordonia sp. (in: high G+C Gram-positive bacteria) | reverse complement strand
CGACCGAGGAGCCCGGCGAGCCGCCGGTAGGCTTTGGCGCGGTCGGCGGCGTCACTCAGATCCAGCGACGACGACGCCAGCTTCTTCGCCGCAAGCGCGGCCGCTTGGGCGCGTTCAGATTCGGGATCGATTTCTTCGAGGGCGGCCTCGATGGTCTCCGCCGCGACGCCCTTGGTCCGCAGTTCGCGGCGCAGCGCGAGTCGGCCGCGACCGGAGTAGCGGCTGCGCGCGGCCACCCATTGCTGGGCGAAGTCGTCGTCGTCGAGTAGACCCGATGAGGTAAGCCGGGACAGCACCTCGTCGATAGTCGCGTCGTCGAATCCGCGGCGGGCGAGACGTTCGACGATTTCGGCACGAGACCGGGCCCGCACCCCCAGGAGCCGCAAGGCGACGTCCCAGGCACGCGGGCCCGTCTGCTCAGCCTCAGCCATCGGTCCGGCGACCGGCGGTGATCAGAAATCGACGGGCGCCGGGACCGGCGCGTCGAGGTCCTGCAGGTTCGGTCCGATGCCGAGCTTACTTTTGATCTTCAGCTCAATTTCGGCGGCGATGTCCGGGTTCTCCAGCAGGAACTTGCGGGCGTTCTCCTTGCCCTGGCCGAGTTGGTCGCCCTCGTAGGTGAACCACGAACCGGACTTACGGATGAAGCCTTCGGCGACGCCCATGTCGATGAGCGAGCCCTCGCGGCTGATGCCGTGGCCGTACAGGATGTCGAACTCGGCCTGCTTGAACGGCGGGGCGACCTTGTTCTTGACCACCTTGACGCGGGTGCGGTTGCCGACCGCGTCGGTGCCGTCCTTCAGCGTCTCGATGCGGCGCACATCGAGGCGGACCGAGGCGTAGAACTTCAGTGCCTTGCCGCCGGTCGTGGTCTCCGGCGAGCCGAACATGACGCCGATCTTCTCGCGCAGCTGGTTGATGAAGATCGCGGTGGTGTTCGACTGGCTCAGGCCGGAGGTCATCTTGCGCAGCGCCTGGCTCATCAGACGGGCTTGCAGCCCGACGTGGCTGTCGCCCATCTCTCCCTCAATTTCAGCCTTGGGCACCAGGGCCGCCACCGAGTCGATCACCAGGATGTCCAGGGCACCGGAACGGATCAGCATGTCGGCGATTTCCAGTGCCTGCTCACCGGTGTCCGGCTGAGAGACCAGCAGCGCGTCGACGTCGACGCCCAACTTGGCCGCGTACTCCGGGTCCAGCGCATGCTCGGCGTCGATGAACGCGGCAACGCCACCGTTAGCCTGCGCACTGGCTACCGCGTGCAGCGCCACCGTGGTCTTACCCGAGGACTCCGGGCCGTAGATTTCCACGACGCGGCCGCGGGGCAGCCCTCCCACGCCGAGAGCCACGTCGAGGGCGACCGAACCGGTCGGGATCACTTCCATCGGCGGACGGTTCTCCTCACCGAGGCGCATCACCGAACCCTTGCCGTAGTTCTTCTCGATCTGGGCGAGTGCGACGTCGAGCGCTTTCGCGCGATCGGTGGACTGTGCCATGGTGGTTCCTCGTTTCGTCTTTGTGCCGGCCATGCTCCGCACGGTAGCGGTGCCTTCCGACAAAACCATCCCGGTAATAATTAGACGCACCGACCCGGCGCGCGGTTCCATCTAAGAATCAGCGAACAGACGTTCGAATGCAAGTCGACACGCCGAATCGGCCAGCGACTACCAGCGCTGAGGAGGGACGTCGAAATCCGCGCAGAGGGCGCGCCAGACGACGCGCGGATCGACGCCGTCCTCGATCGCCTGCGCACCGGTACGACCACCCAGTTCTAAGATTCCATGATCCACGAGCATGGCGTCGGCCGTGCGCTGTCCGAACTCGATCTGCATGAGCTCGCTGAACTCGGTCACTCGCATGCGGCCTCCTCGACCACCCGGTGGACCAGGCGCACTGGATCGACGGTCTGCCGCAGCGTACCGGCTAGGCCTGCGGCCGCAGCGGCGTACGACCGGTCACTCAGGACTGTCGCGACCGCCTCGGCGACCCCGTCCCGCGTCACGGGCCGCACCACCGCTCCGGCGCCAGCCCGGCGCACCCGGCTTGCCAGCTCCCACTGGTCTCCCCCGCCCGGTACGACGACGACGGGTACTTGCGCCGACAGCGCCTTCGCGAGCAGGCCGTGGCCCCCGCCGCAGATCACCAGGTCGGCGTGGGCCAACACCAGGTCCTGGCGGCCGAGGCCGGTCACCATACCGGGCGGGCAGTCCGTGACGCCGGTGGGTGGTTCCAGGGATGAGTAGACGACGCGCACCGGAGC
>NZ_JBAQWU010000316.1:0-18316 GCF_049299075.1 Gordonia sp. (in: high G+C Gram-positive bacteria) | reverse complement strand
TTAATCACCGGACAGCTGTTCACCAGAAAACCGGCGGCGCTGCGCGCGGCGACCGTCCGGCGGACCATCGCCGCGCTCTTAGTGGTCCTGGCTGGCGGCCTGCTGCTGGTCGAGCGGGGCCGGCACTCCCCGGATCTGGCTGTCGTTGCGGCCCGCGATCTGCGCCCCGGCTCGGTCGTCACCGGCGACGACGTCCAGGTCACGGCGCTGCCTGCTGGGAGCGCCTTTCCCGGCACGCTTCGATCCGTCGACGACGTCGTCGGCAATCGGCTGACCGGCGCAGTCACCAAAGGTGAAGTGCTCACCGATACCCGACTGCTGACCTCGCGGCTGCCCACGGCGCTCACCGGGGACCGGTCCGCGCGCCTGGTTCCGGTTCGGCCTGCCGATCCGGCGGTCGCCGGTCTACTACGCAGCGGGGACGTCGTAGATGTGCTCGACGACGAGTCCGGCGTCCTCGCGCGGGACGCGGTGGTGGCCGTACCTGCAGATTCGGCCACGCCCGCCTTGCTGGCCCTCGGCGAAGCACCAGCCCACCGGGTTGCCGCGGCGAGTCTGCGGAAATCGCTGACCCTGGTGCTGCACTGACCTCTACACTGCGATTGTGCACAAGGGTTTTAAAGAATTCATCATGCGCGGCAACGTCGTCGAGTTGGCCACTGCGGTCATCATCGGCGCCGCTTTCACCGCGATCGTCAGCGCCTTCACCAACAAGATCGTCGCCCCGCTGTTGGCCTCCATCCCCACCGGAGGCGGCTGCAACCAGGAGATGACGCTCGGCGAGGGTTCCACCCAGGCTGCGGCCGTCCAGGTCTGTGGGCTGGCCACAGAAATCCGGGCCGGCCATCCGGAGACACTGGTGGATTTCGGTGCCGTCATCGCCGCCTTCATCAACTTCGTGATCGTCGCGGCGGTGGTCTACTTCCTGATCATCGTTCCGTATAACAAGCTCAATGAGCTGGCGGCCCTGCGGCGCGGTGACGACACCGAACCCGCCGAGGCCACCGAGATCGACGTCCTCACCGAGATTCGTGATCTGCTTTCCGGGCAACGCGCATCGTCCGGAGCACCGGCCCAGGCCCAGGCCCAGGCTCCGCAGTACGCGGCGCCACCGCCGAATCCGGCGGACGGCCCCGGGCGGCATTCCCGCTGACCGGACGATCGTAGCGATCGTTAGGATCGCCCAAAGCCGCCTCTCGCCCCTCGGGCGCCGGAGGCGGCTTTGTCATTGGCTAAGGTAGCCTTATCTATCGTGACGCCACCCGTCGTCGTGCCTTTCTTGTCAAGGGAGTATCCGAATGACCACCTCGCTCAATACTGCTGAACTCGCCGATCTGGCGCTGTCGGTGGCCATGAAAGAGGGTTCGGCCGTCGAGCACGACGAGGCCGAACACTCGGTGTTCATGGACGAGCTCCTCGGTGGTCGGGTCAACGAGGCTGGCTATGTCGCCTACCTGCGCGCGTTGCGCCCGGTGTACGCGACGCTGGAGACACTGGGCCGCGAACTGACCGACGACGCCGTCGCCGGTCCAGTCCTCGACGCCGGTCTGGACCGTCTGGCCGCTCTCGACGCCGACCTGGAGTACTGGGCGCCCGGCGAGAGTCATGAGTCCGATTCGGCGGCCGCTGCGGGCTACGCCGCGGCCATCGCTGCGTCGGCGGGCTGGGGCGGGCTGTACCTGGCCCACCACTACACCCGCTACCTGGGTGACCTCTCGGGCGGTCAGGCCGTCGGCCGGATCCTGGACCGCGCGTTCAACCTCGACGGTCAGGGCCTGTCGTTCTACGACTTCGCCGACATCGGCAAGAACAAGCCGTACAAGGACGTCTACCGGGCGAAGCTGGACACCATCGGTGCGAGCTTGTCGCCGGAAGACCGCCTGCGCGTGGTTGAGGAAGTGCGCCGGGCCTTCCACCTGAACCACGCGCTCTTTACTGAACTCAGCCGCAACATCGAGGCCTACCGCCGCTAAGCGAACCGGCCGGTGCGGAAGAACCCGTCGAGCCGGGCCGCGTACGGGGTGAGGTCGAGTCCGGCCTGCACCACCCACTCCTCCGAGTAGTACTTGTCGGTGTACCGATCGCCGGAGTCGCAGAGCAGGGCGACGACGCTGCCGGTGCGCTCCTGGGCGATCAGCTCGGCGATGATCTGGTAGGCCGCCCAGAGTCCGGTGCCGGTGGAGCCGCCCACGCGGCGGCCCAGTACGTCCTCCAGGTGCCAGATGGTGGCGATAGCGGCGGCGTCGGGCACCACCATCATCCGGTCGATTCCCGTGCCCACAAAACTCGGCTCCACGCGCTGGCGCCCGATGCCCTCGATCCGCGAGCCGACCGCCGTCGTAATCTGGCAGTCCCCCGCCTGCCAGGCCGGAAAGAACGCCGAGTTCTCCGGATCGGCCACGCACACACCGGTGGCACGGCCGGTGTACGCCAGATAGCGGGCGATGGTGGCCGAGGTGCCGCCGGTCCCCGCGGTCGCGACGATCCACTCCGGATCGGAGTAGCGCTCCATTGACAGCTGCGCGAAGATCGATTCGGCGATGTTGTTGTTGCCCCGCCAGTCCGTCGCCCGCTCAGCGAAGGTGAACTGATCCATATAGTGCCCACCGCGCTGCGCGGCGATGCGCTGGGCGACGTCGTACACGGTGGAGGGGTCGGCCACCAGGTGGCACTGCCCGCCCTCACGCTCGATCAACTCGATCTTTGCCCGACTGGTGCTCTCGGCCATCACCGCGATGAACGGCACGCCGATCAGCGCCGCGAAGTACGCCTCGGAGACGGCCGTCGATCCGCTGGAGGCTTCCACGACGGGCGAACCTTGGCGGATCCACCCGTTGCACAGCGCGTGCAGAAACAGGCTGCGCGCCAAACGGTGCTTCAGCGAGCCGGTCGGGTGGGTGGACTCGTCTTTGAGGTAGAGGTCGATCCCCCACTGCTCCGGTAGCGGCACGGCGATCAGATGGGTGTCGGCCGACCTGTTGGCTTCGGCCTTGATCTTGGCCACCGCCGCGGCCGTCCACGCCCGCTGCGCGGGGTCATACCGGTTCAGATCCACCGTCTCCATACCGCCCAGCCTATTCATGTCGATGGTTGAGCAGGCGCAGCGCGTCGAAACCCACAAGACCGCCGCCCGAAGGCGACGGTCTTGGGTACCGACTACGTACGACGAGGCGGGTCAGCCGATGCTGAACGGCTTGCCGTACATGGTGACGTTGCCGCGGAACTCGGCACTGGAGACACGAACGTTCACCAGCGCACGAGCCTGCGCGAAACCGGCACAGCCTTCGACGCTGAAACGCTCCTGGCTGTAGGCCACACCACCCTTGGGGTTGGTAAACGTGAAGCCGTTGACGGTCTCGCCGTCGACCTTCACATTCACCACCGGCTGGAACACCGCCTGCCCGGGGGCGATACTGAACCCGGCGGAGCTTCCACTGTCCTTATTGATGATCGTCGGCTGGGATTTGATCGTAGGGCCGCCCGGGATCTGGATCTCAGGCGTCTTGAGAACATCATCGTCGTCCGTCGTCAGTCCGCCGTCGACTCCCGCAGTGGCGCCGAACTCCAGTTGACAGCCGACCAGGTAGCCTGCCGTCACCGTGCCGCCCTTGACGGGCCCGCTGGTGGCGACCCGCACCTTGCCGGACACCCACACCTCACGGGAGAAGTGACTGTTGGCCACCGACCCGACGTGGCGCACGTACTCGTCGGTCAGCCGGATACTCACCTTGCCGCCGCCGGGGATCGACCTCGAGTAGGAGCCGCCCGGGAGCTTGGCCGCCTCCGCCGAACCGGCACCGAGGCCGAGCGCGGCGACACCGGTCACCGCGGTCAACGCGATCGCGGCGATTCGCCGCATCTGTCCCATGTCAGATCATCCGAGGCTGAAGGGCTTGCCGTACATGGTGATGTTGCCCTTGAAGGTGTCGGTGGAGACCTTAACGGTCACCTTGGCCATCGCCTGGGCATGGCCGGCGCAGCCATCGACACCGAAGCGCTCCTGGCTGTAAGCCATACCGCCGCGGGCATCAGTGAAGTCGAAGCTGTTCACGGCTTCGCCGCCGACCGACGCCTTGATCACCGGCACGTACCCGGCCTTGCCCGGCGACAGCACGAACTTTCCGCTGGTCCCACCTGCACCAGTGGGGGGTTTGGAGTATTCCAACACCTTATAGTCACCGGTGCCGATGCCGCCACCAACATCCGCCCCGAAGTTCAGCTGACACCCGACCAGGTAGCCAGCGTTGACGTTGGCGCCCTTGACACCGCCGCTGGTGGTGACCCGCACTTTGCCGGAGACAAATACTTCCCGGGAGGTCGGGACGTTGGTGACCGCCCGCTGAATGCTGTAGCTCTCGTCGAACAGCCGGATCTGGACGCTGCCGTCCTCGAAGCTCTTGGTCTTGCTGGCCCCGGGCAGCTTGCCCGCCTCAGCCGTGCCGGCGGTGATACCGGTGACGGCGATCAGAGCGACGCCGGCGACGGCAGCGCCGGTCATCACGCGCATATTCAGGTTCGTCATGTGCTTGGTTCCTTCGCGAGTGATGGGATCAGTTCAGGCTGAACGGGGCGCCGTACAGGGTGGTCTGCAAGAAGCCGCTGTTGCCCGAGAGGCCGCCGTCTTCGGTGGACAGGCCATCGGCGGCCATCACGCGGACCATGGAGCGGGCCGAGGCGTAGCCGCCGCACTGCTGCACGTCGATGTGGAAGCCGTCGACCATCATGGTGGCCTTGCCCTTGGTGATGCTCATGGCGTCGGAGGTGACGACCGCGACCTGGCCAGGCTTGAGCGGCACCGAGATCGAGCCACTCAGCGACGAGGTAAAGCCGATGGCGCCGCTGAGCCCGCCCTCAAGGCCGGTGATGTCGACCTGGCAGCCGACCAAGTAGCTGACCGTCATGTGGCCCTTGCCCTTGTTCAGGGTGGCCTTGTAGGTGCCCGAGACGGCGGCGGCGCGGCCGGCCCCATTGTTAGCGACCGACGGCATTGGGTTGGCGCGCTCACCGGTGCGCTTGATGGTGACCGTCTGGCCGTCAATGCCGCTGCTCTTCTTGAAGCCGTTCGGCAGGCCGGCAGCGTCGGCGTCGCCGGCGTTGACAATCACGCCGGTAGCACCGATTGCGGCGACAGTGGCAGCCACAACAGCGGTGCGCATGAAGTTCTTGCGCATGGGGATCTCCTCATGAAATCGGGGGCGGGGCTACCTGAACGGTGTGCAAGGAAACCCTGAGAGTGCCGTGTTCGAGGAATAGGATAACGCGGCGAGCAGGTCCACCACCATCGGTCGACCGAACGACTTCGTTACCACGGGGTGTCGCCGGTAAACCGGCGGTAAACGGGCGGATTCTGCTTCGCATGCGCGGAATCAAATAGGCGCTGGCCAGCGGCTATCCGTGGTGCGGTGGTCGATTCTCGTCGTACCAGTCGCGGCCGCGCGCGGTGTGAGGTGTCTCACCCGGATCGGCGGTCACGTCTGTTCCAGATGTCCCGAATACGGCATCCAGACGCGCGCGGGTGCGCCATTCGGGTTCGACGCCGGCCGCCGAATCGGAGTCAGAATTCACTATTGATCTGGTCAATGATGAAGTGCGACAACGGAATCACGGTGGCCATACCGTCGCGGACGGCGGCACGAGAATTCGCCAGATTCACCACCACCGTCTGCCCGGACACCCCGGCAACACCGCGTGACAGCCCGCCGTCGGCGGCTCCGGCGGAGAGCCCCGAGGTGCGCAGCGCCTCTTCGATCCCCTGCAGCCTGCGGTCCAACAACGGCTCGGTGGCCTCCGGAGTGACGTCGCGGGCGCGCACGCCCACACCGCCCACTGAAATCACCAGGTCCACGCCGCCGATCACCGCGGTGTTCAGCGCATTGCGGATCTCCACTTCGTCACCAGAGACAGTGACCGTCGCGTCGACATGGAAGTCGCCCTCCTCGAGCAGCTCGCACACGATCGGACCGATCAGCGCGGAATCTTCGTGATCGTCGACCACGACAACCAAAGCCCGCAGCAGCGGTCCGTCTGACTCGCCGATCTCCTCGCGTGCGGCTGCATCTGCCTCGGCGTCAGCTGCGTCGATCATCAACAGATCCTCTCTCCTGCTCATGCCTCACCTAGCTTCACGGTAGCCGTCGCGGCACGCCCCTGGTCGGTGTAGGTGATCTTCACTGTCTCCCCCGGCTCACGCGAGCGGATCGCCGCCACCAGATCCTCCGAGGAAGCGATAGTGCGGTCGTCGACGGCGGTGATCACCGCGCCCTCAGGAATCCGGGCCTGCTGAGCTGCGCCACCGGCCACGAGCCCGGCCACCACGGCGCCGGGCGCCATCGGATCAGGACTGGGGCGGACGTTCACGCCGAGGTTGGCGCGCGTCACCGGCTGTCCGGCAATGATCTGTTTAGCCACGCGCATCGCCTGGTCGATCGGGATCGCGAAACCAAGGCCGATAGAACCACTTGCGCCCTGCGAACTGCCCATCGTCGCGATCGCCGAATTGACGCCGATCAGCGCACCGGCCGCATTGACCAGTGCGCCACCGGAATTGCCCGGGTTGATCGCCGCGTCCGTCTGGATCGCGTCGATCACCGACTCGTGCGAGCCGTCGGCACCGGTAGTCGACACCGGGCGGTTCAGGGCGCTGATGATGCCGGTGGTGACCGTGCCTGCCAAGCCGAGCGGCGAGCCGATCGCGATCACATCCTGCCCGACGGTCAGATTGTCTGAGGCGCCCACGGTGATCGGCGTCAAACCGGTGCTCTCCGCCTTGATGACGGCAATGTCGGACATGGGGTCGGCGCCGAGTACCCGCGCGCGAGCGCGCTTGCCGTTGCTGTAACTGACCAGCACGTCGCGGGCGGCGTCGGTGCCGCCAGCACTAACCACATGCGCATTGGTCAAAATGGTGCCGTCCGCCGAGAGGACCACACCGGACCCGCTGCCGGACTGGCGGCCGACAGACACCGCGATCGAGACAACTGAGGGCAGCACTCGGGCCGCGACCTCTTGCACCGAACCCGGTTCGGCCGGCGGCTGCTCGGTCATCCGACCGCCGGGGGCGCCGCCCAGCACCGGCGAACTGGTCGACGACGAATCCCGCAGCAAGGCAGCTCCGCCGAGTCCGCCGAGGAGACCGGCCACCAATGCCAGCACGGCCAGCAGGGCGAACCAGACCGGACCACGCCCGCGGTTTGGCGACCCCGAAGCAGGCTGACCGGAGAACGGCGCGGCGGGCGGCATCTGCTGCCAGGTGTGGGTAGTCGACGGTGGATTATGCCCGTACTCGGGTGGGCCCGGCTGTGTCATGCGACAACCCTAGAAGAAGTACCTGTGAAGCAGCTCAGTCAACCCTGCCGAATCACTGAAAGAGCCGACGGACCGGTCATCGTGCGCCAGCACGGTCACTGGCGCGGAACCAGCATCGGCTCGGGCTCGGTGTGTACCGGACTGCCCGGCAGGGTCATCCGGATCAGCGCGCCACCGTCGTCCGACGCCTCGGCCACGACGCGGCCGCCCAGACGCATGACCACCTGCCGCACAATTGCCAGCCCGAGACCCGAGCCGGGCATCGAACGGGTGGCCGCGGCCCGATAGAAGCGTTCGAACACCAACTCGCGGTCCTCGGGCGGAATGCCCGGGCCGGCATCGGCGACCGTCAATTCGGCGGTCTCCGGCCCGGTCTGTCGCAGCCGGACGTGCACCGCGCGGCCCGGTGGACTCCATTTGGCAGCGTTGTCGAGCACGTTCAGTACCGCCCGTGCCAGCCCAGCGACCTCGCCGTACACAAACCATGGTTGCGCCTGCACCGCGAAGTCCACATCGGCACGGCGCCGTCGTACCCGGACCAGCGACTCGTCGATGATCTCCACGAGATCGCACTCTTCGAAGACAACGTCGCCGGAATCCTCGCGCGCCAGATCTACCAGGTCGCCGACGAGCGTCGAGAGCTCCTCAATCTGGGCCACCACGTCCGAGCGCAACTCCACCATGTCCGATACCGGAATCGACGGCGCCCCCGGCTCGGAGGCGGCGATCAACAGTTCCAGATTAGTGCGCAGCGAGGTCAGCGGGGTTTTGAGCTCGTGCCCAGCGTCGGCGACGAGCCGCGCCTGCCGGTCCCGCGAATCACCCAGGGCGGCCAGCATCGCGTTGAACGACTCGGTGAGGCGGGCAATCTCGTCGTGCCCGACCACCGGAATCGGCCGGAGATCCTGCGTCCGGGCGACGTGCTCGACGGCACCGGTCAGTCGGGCCACCGGCCGCAGACCACCGCGGGCCACGACCGCGCCGGCCACCACAGCGAAGGCCACTCCGATGCCGCCGGCGACGAAGAGCACCGAGGCGAGGCGACTGAGGATCGCATCGGTGCGGTGCAGACTTTGCGCCAAGACGAGGGTGTGGCCGTCGGGCAGTTTGCGCGCCAGCACCCGCTGATTGTCGACGGTCCGCAGGCTCTGGTCCGCGTCGCCGTCCACATAGGGCGCGGCCGCGATGGCACGCTCATCGTCCTCGAACGGCACCTCGCCGACCTGGTACGCCAAACCGTCAGGCTGGATCAGGGCGACGGTGATGTTGGTCGAGTACACGGTGCCGGTGATCAGCCGCGGATTTTTCGCAAGCTGGCCGGTCTCGGCGAGCGCCGAGATCCCGTCGGCGCGAACCACCAGCTGAGTATCGGCCTCTTGATACAGCGCGCGGGAGACGAAGATGAATGTCGCCCCGGCCATCAGCATCGCCGACAGCAGCACGAGCGCCGCCGCCAGCAACGCAACGCGGGTGCGCAGGGACACGGTCCGGGTGAGGCCGATCGGCTCACGCATCGACGGCTACGGCGCGTTCTCGCGGAGCACGTAACCGACACCGCGAACGGTGTGAATCAGCCGCGACTCACCATCGGCTTCGGTCTTGCGGCGCAGATATCCGATGTACACCTCGAGCGCATTGCCGGAAGTCGGGAAGTCGTAGCCCCACACCTCTTCCAGGATCCGACTGCGCGTGAGTACCCGGCGCGGGTTGGCCATCAGCATTTCCAGCAACGCGAACTCGGTGCGGGTCAGGCTGATCTGCCGCTCGCCGCGGGTCACCTCGCGCGTCACCGGATCCAGCGTGAGATCTTCGAAACTGACCGCCTCGGAGTCGAGGTCGTCCTCACGGGCGGTGCGCCGCGACAGCGCGCGCAACCGGGCCAGCAACTCCTCCATCGCAAACGGTTTGGGCAAGTAGTCGTCGGCGCCCGCATCCAGACCGCTGACCCGCTCGGACACCGAGTCGCGCGCGGTGAGGACGAGGATCGGAATGTCGTCGCCAGCCGACCGCAGCCGACGGCACACCTCGAGTCCGTCCAGTCGCGGCATCATCACATCGAGCACCAGCATCTCGGGCCGATCGGCGACGATCTTCTCCAGGGCTTCGAGTCCGTCGCCCGCGGTGTCCACCGTGTACCCGTTGAACGTCAGCGATCGCCGCAGGGACTCCCGGACGGCCCGATCGTCGTCGACCACAAGAATGCGCATGCCTACAGTCTTATCCACTCGGCCTGAGAGTGGCCTGAACTGCCGCCCGTGTCGCAGGTTCGCCGGGGTTCACCGTTTGCGCCGACCCGCCGCCGACAGCATCTCGGACACCTCGGTGAACTTCACGCGCGGACGACCCTCCCGCTGCCCCTGCTCCCGCTCTCGCCGGTCGATGGCCCGAATACCGCGGTAGCCGACCACTCCGCGGTGCCGCTGACGCAGGAGCGCATCGAAGGCCTCCGGCCCGGCTGCCGGACGCTGAATCCGGTGCTCGACGACGTCGTCAATGAATTTCTCGACGACGTCGATCGCGTTCAACTTGTTCGCACCGATGCCGCCGGTCGAGCCGCGCGCGGCCCAGCCCCGCACGTATACGCCCGGGAGCACCGCGCCGGACTCGGCGAGCAGGCGCCCATCGGTGTTCGGGAAGCGTCCGGTCTGCTCGTCGAACGGCAGACCGCCGATCGGCGCGGACCGATAGCCGATGGACCGAACCAGCAGGTCCGCCGCGATCGGGTGCTCGCGTCCGCCGGTCGTCACGATCACCGAATCGACCCGGCCATCACCGGTGGCGCGGACCGGCGACGTGTGGAATAGGAAGACGATCCGCCGGTTGCCCGGGTCGGCGGGCGCACTCAGGTCCGGCAGCGCACCGGCCGCCTCGTCGTGCACGATCACTTCAACACCCGGGATCACCGACAGGGCCCGGTACTCCGCGGCGGTGTACGCGGCCGAATCTTGGCCGCGTCGGCCCAGTAGCACCACCTCGTGGATGTTCTGCTCACGCAGCAATGCCAGGGCCCGGTCGGCGATGTCGGTGGCCGCCAGTTCGCCCGGCGGCGAGACCAGGATGCGGGCGACATCGAGGGCGACGTTGCCGGTGCCCACCACGACGGCGCGGCCGGTGCCGTCGAGGGGGATCTGCGGCCCGTCGGCGCCGGGCACCGCGTTGTACCAGGCCACCAACTCGGTGGCGGAGGTGGAACCGGGCAGGTCCTCACCGGGAATGCCGAGGCTGCGGCTTTGGCTGGCGCCGACCGCATAGAAGACCGCGTCGAAGTGTGCAGCCAGTTCGGCCGGAGTGATCTGACCGGCGGCGACGTCAGCACCCACCTGCACATTGGTCGCCATAGTGACCTTCGGGTCCCGGTAGAGGATGTCGAAGGTCTTCATCACGTCTTTGGTACTCGGGTGGTCGGGGGCGACGCCCGCGCGCACCAGGCCGCCCGGGGTGGGTAACTGGTCGATCACGGTGACGGTGGCCTGCGTCCGGTTCAAGATGGTGCGCAGCGCGTAGCCACCAGACGGTCCGGTGCCGACCACCGCGACCCGCAGGCCGTCGGGCAGGCGGGGCAGATCCGGGTACACCACGTCGGTCCAGCCGGACGAGATGTCCGGGTTACGGCGGTAGAAATCGGCGTTGATCTCGATGAAGATCTGATCGCGTGGGGCGAGCCGGTCGGCCGGGAAGATCGCGTTCACCGGGCATGCGTCCGCGCAGGCGCCGCAGTCGATGCAGACCTGCGGATCGATGTGCAGGATGTCGGATGTACCGAAACCGCGCTCGTCGGGTGTTGGGTGGATGCAGTTCACCGGGCAGACTGAGACGCACCCGGCGTCGCTGCAGCACGACTGGGTGATGACGTAGGGCATGGGCGGCCTCAGATCATGTGAATCTTGCGGTAGATCCGCAAGGCCGGTTTGGTGAGCAACCCCACCTCATCGAGGAACTCCATCAGATGCGCGCAGCTACTGCGGATCATCGAATGGAAGTGCTCGTTGTGGTGAGCTTCGCGCTGCGCGCGTTCGGGGTCCAGACCGGCGTCGGCGTAGGCCTGCGGTCGGATCAGACTCGACACGATGTAGTAGGCCCCGGCGGCGGTCAGGTAGGCGCTGAGCTCGCGACGCGCCCGGCTGATGCCCCGGACCGATTCCCGGACTTCTTCCCGCGCGAACTTCATGTGGCGCGCTTCCTCAAGCACGTGAATCTCGTTGACCGTCCGAATAAACGGCAGCACTCGCTCATCGCGCATACAGCCGCGTTGGAAGACGTCGAGCACTTCCTCGGCCACCAGGATCCCGGCGTAGGCGACCTCGTTCTTGGCGAAGGTTTTGAAGACCTTGCCCAGCCTGCCGACGCCCTTGGCCGGCCGATAGCTCTTGCCGACCATCTTCTCCGAGGCCTTGGCGAACATAATGCTGTGCCGACACTCGTCGGCGATCTCGACCAGTGCGAACTGGAACTCCGAGCCGTGGTAGTCACCGAGGTACTGGTCGCGGATGACCATCTCTTGCAGGATCATCTCGAACCAGATGCCGATGCACATGATCGAGGCGAACTCATGGCGGGTCAGCGAGATGCGCTGCGCCGGGGTGAGTTCGTTCCAGTAGTCGGTGCCGTACAGCGAACTCCACTCCGGGCTGCAGCCGTACTTCTCCGGGTCCATTGGCAGCGACCAGTCGATCTCGGTCATCGCGTTGCGCGACAGGCGGGCCGCCGACGCGATGAGGCGCTGCGAAACCTGTTCGACGCCCTCGTCTTGGAGGCTCACCACGGTGCCGGGGAGTTCGGTGGCGATCTCTACACGTTCTCTAGCGGCAGTCATCGGTGACCTCCTACGTGGCTACGACCGTTGCGACAGTCCATACTGTTACAACGCTTATTGTCACGATAGCACTGGCTTGCGCGCAGGTAAACGGTCTGGAACCCTCACCGATAGGTAAGGGCCGCCTTATCTGCACGACAGAGTGGAGGAAGCATGCCATCGATTTTCATTTCCGGAGGAGCCGCTGGCATCGGCCTGGCCACCGCCCAGCGCTTCGCCAAGGACGGCTGGACCGTCGGCGTCTACGACGTGAACGACGAAGCCCTGGCCACGGTGGCGGCGGAGAATCCCGGCTTCATCACCGGCAGGCTCGACGTCCGCGAGGCCGCCGAATGGGAGCGGGCCCTCGCCGACTTCACCGCGCACACCGACGGCCAACTCGACGTACTCGACAACAACGCCGGAATCCTGCTGTCCGGCGACCTGACCGACATCTCTCCCGAGGCCATCAAAGCGCAGATCGACATCGATGCCCTCGGGGTCGCCCTCGGCGCCCAGGCCGCCCATCAGTACCTCAAGGCCACCCCCGGCGCACACCTGGTGAACATCGCCTCGGCGTCGGCCATCTACGGGCAGCCCGGCATTGCGGTCTACAGCGCGACCAAATTCTTTGTCGCCGGCCTCACCGAAGCCTTGGGACTCGAGTGGCAGGCCGACGATATCCGCGCTGTCTCCATCTGGCCGCTCTGGGCCAAGACCGCGCTCGCGCAGACTGACGCCAAGAGCACCAAGACCCTTGGCGTCCGACTGACGCCCGACGACGTCGCCGCGAAGGTCTGGGAAGCGGTGCACCCGAACCGGCTTGATCGTGCCACCGGCCGCACCAGCTACTCGGTGGGCGCGCAGACCACCGTCCTGGGCAATGCCGCCAAGTTCCTCCCGAACAGCATGAACCGCGCGGTCAACAAGGTGCTGGCCCAGTAGCGATCAACGCCGGTGGCGCCCCTCAGCCGCCGTTGAATGCGGGACGGTAGCGACGGCACGGCTGGCCGCGCAAGTCCGCACACGCGGGCACACCGGCCCCGGCCCACTGGCCGGCAATCACCGGGAGCACCAACGATGAACCGCCGACACCGAGTTGCAGCGTGTCCACGACGGCACCCCCGGTGTTCGGAGTGTGGAAGCGCCAGGACGTCTTATCGCCGCCCGGCGCAGTGATGGTGACGCGAATCTTCGAGCCCTTGCGGATCGTGTGGCCGATCGGGTTGAGCGAGATCCGGGTCAGCTGGGTACCCGAGAGCGGCGACGACACCAGCCAATCGCGCGACGGATTCAGCGGCGTCGCCGCACCGTTGGTCGCCCGCAACGACGCGCGCAGCAGACCGGTGGTCACCAGGATCTCGGTACCGTCGGGCCGTACCTCGGAGACCGTCGCCTGCAGGTCGGTGTCCGGCGCCGAGGACGACAGTTGCAGATCCAGGCTGGCCGGGCCCACCATCAACACATCGCGCGGCTGCGCACCCGTGATGAAGCCGACACCAGCGCGCCCGGGGATCGGCGCCCAGTTGTACCGAGCCGTCGCCGACCACGGTTCGGTGGACGCGCCCACGACGTCCATCGTGCCGGCCGGGCGCGCCTTCGGATCAGGGCGGAAACTCACCGACGAGGCGGCGGCCGGCGCCGTCGTCAAACGGCCACCGGCATCGAGGGTCCAGCGCTGTCCGTTGCCGGCCGCGGCCACCGGCCAGCCACCGAAGCCGCGCGACCAGGGGGCCGATAGGTTGCCCGGGATCGGGGTACCCGATCCGTTGTCAAAGAAGACCTGGACGCGCGGATCACGCTCGAAGTGCGCCTTGGCCTGCGCCAGCGACCCAGCATTCGGGTGGCGCGCGGTGACCACCTGACGACCAGGCGCGTTGGTCACGGCCGCGTAGACCGCAGGCATCAGCGCGGTGAGCGCCGGATTCGGCTTGGGCACGGTGCCGTCGACGTAGAGGCGCAGGAACTCGTACCAGGGCCCCAGGAATTGCGGGCCGATCGAGTCCAGATGCGCGCCGTTCATCATGCGCACCCATACTTTGCTGTTCCCGTTGAACTTCGGGATGATCGACGTCCACTGGGGTCCGGTCTGCTCGTCCTGCAGGGCGCCGACCAGGTAGACCGGGACGTCCACCTTGGGCGCCCAGTGGGCGGGTGCGCGGTGTTCCATAAGCGCGGTGGTGCGTGTCGGGTTCTCCTCGATCAGCTGCTTGATGCGCTGGGTCTGCAGGCGCAGCTTCTGATTCGCTAGGCAGTGCTTGTCGCCGCGACGCACTAGTTCGTTAGCGTAGGGCTGTGCCCCCTTGGCGGGGGCCGGCTCGGCTTCGGCCTGCCGGTCCACCAGCCAGGAGTTGGCGAAGCCGTCGTTGAAGATGCCGCCCGGGAAACCGGTGGAGTACAGGTCGTCGGTCAAACTCATCGGCGCGATCGCGGCCAGGCTCGGCGGGCGGGTGCCGGCAGCGGAGATCTGCGAGATGCCGGAGAAGGAGATACCGATCATTCCGACTTTGTGGTGTTTGACCCAGCGCTGTGCGGCGACGGCCTCGACGATGTCATAGCCGTCATAAATGGTCGGGTAGTCAAAGAGGTCGAAGGCGCCGCCCGAGCAGCCTGAGCCGCGCATCTGGACGTTCACCGAGGCGAATCCGGCGACCGGGGCCACCAGGTTGCCGAGCAGGGTGCCGGTGGCCGGGGCCATCGGATCGGGCGCACCGGCGAGGCCGCCGACGGCCCCCATCAGGAAGTCGCCCGGAGCAGCATGCTGATAGCCGGAGTGCTCAATCACGGTGGGGAACGGGCCGTCGGCCAGGGTCTTGCCCACCGGGAGCCGGACGGTGACAGCGAGCTCCACACCGTCACGCGATCGGGGGCGCTCTCGTCGCGGACGGCGAAGGTATTGCCGGGTTTGCCTGCGACGACAAACCGGTATCCCTCGCCCGCCCGCAGTTCGCGGACCAGGAACGAACCGAGCCGATCGACCTGCCCGCTGCCCACACTCGCGCCGGCGCCGTCGATCAGTTGCACGCGGGCACCGGGTGGCGCATCGATCAGATAGGCCTGGTACACGCTGCGGTGGCCGGGGACACACTCAGGCCGGCGATCAGCAGCGTGGCCGTAGTCACTACGGCAAGAAAGGTTCGCACGTCAAAGCCCCAACTCTTCGGTAACACAAGTGATCTTAGTCACTTGGATACAGAATCGTATGGAATTGGCGATAGTCCGCCACACCCAGATGCCACAAGCCGCGACTGACAGATGTCAGTCGCGGCTCATGGAGCTCGCTTCGGTATCGCTCAGCGACGGTCGAGGTCGACCAGGCCCAGCTTCGCGGCCTTCACCAGTCGACGCGGAATCCGGTGCGCGACACCGTCGATCTTCTCTTCCTGCAGAACGGCGTTGTCCGCCTTCCACTGCGAACGACGCATGCGGGTGTTGGCCCGCGACATCCGGCGCTTCGGCACTGCCATGATTTCAGCCCTTCTCTACTTGCTCTACTGTGCTGGCGCGAGTGGGGTTCGGGTACCCGATCCGGCCGACTCGCGGCTCTTGCTCGCAGATGTGTCACGCCTTCACGCGCGGCACACAACCAGAACAGACTAGCCTTTCCACGACGCATCAGGCAAAACACGATGTGAGGGCTAGAATTGCCGACCGTGTCAGGTGTCGCCTCCGGATTCACCGTCATCTTCATCGTGGTGGCGATCGGCTACCTGCTGGGTCGCACCCGGGCGCTCGGCGACCAGGCCGTCGCCGTACTGGCCAGGCTGGTCTTCTTCGTGTGCACCCCGGCGCTGATGATCACCTCGCTATCCACCAACGACCTGTCGGTGGTCTTCTCCCCCACCCTGGCGGTCGCCGCAATCGCAGCGGTCAGCGTCGGAGCGATCCACTTTCTCGTGGTGCGCGTGCTGTGGCGGCGCGCCATCCCGGAGGCGACCATCGGCGCGCTCTCGTCGTCGTACGTCAATAGCGTGAACCTCGGGCTCCCCATCGCCATCTTTGTGCTCGACGACGCCTCGTTCATCGCGCCGCTCCTGCTGTTTCAGATCATGCTGTACTCGCCGATCGCGCTGGCCATGCTGGATCTGACGGCCCTCGATCGGGCCCATCGAGGGTCGATGTGGCAGACGGTGCGCACACCGCTGACCAATCCGATCGTGATCGGCGGGCTGATCGGGCTCGCGCTGGCCTTGAGTGGGTTGGCACTGCCCCCCGCGGTCTTCTCACCGCTGGACATGCTGGCGAAGGCCTCGGTGCCGCTGGCACTGCTGACCTTCGGGCTGTCACTGACCGGGGTCCAGGTGTTCAAGAAGGGCGCGACACCGCGCCGAGACATCGCGCTGGCCGCCGTGCTGAAGATGGCGCTGATGCCGCTGATCGCCTACCTGCTGGCGCACTACGGCTTCGGCATGACCGGTGAGGCACTGTTCGCACAGGTCGTGATCGCGGCGCTACCCACCGCACAAAACGTGCTGGTCTACGCCACCCGGTACGGCCGCGGCGAGATCCTGGCGCGCGATACCGCACTGGTCACCACTGTGCTGGCGATCCCGGTGATCGCGCTGCTCGCCGTGGTCCTGGCGTAGTCGTTCATTTCTTTCAGGTTTTCAATTATATTGAAAACTGTGTCGTTTGAATTTGGTGTGCGGATCCCACCCGAGGTCGCGACCGAAATCCACGCGCGCCTCGCGGAGTACGGCGTGACTACCCCGGACCTGTCGGCCCTGAACGCAGACCACGAACAGTATCTCGACCTTCGACCGTCCACCGCCGACCCACTTCCGGTACAGGCTCTCTACTCCCCCAATACCGTGCCTCCCCACTGGCCTCATCCCGCTGACGACGACACTCATCTCCTGCTGCTGGACGACCACTTCCACGGCCGCACCGCCGCCCATCTGCGGAGCCTAGGCGTCTGGTTCTGCGACCGGGCAGGCAACGCCTATATCCGGGCACCCGGCGTGATGATCGACGTGCGCGGACGCCCCCGTGCACCGGGATCGCACCTGAGTTCGGCCCCTTCCTCCGCACGGCCGATGAACCTGTTCAGTGCACGCCGCGCTCAGGTCGTCTGCGCCATCCTCACCGAACCCTCACTCGCGGGCGCCTCCCGGCAGCGTCTGGCCCACCATTCCGGAGTGTCCCTCGGGACCGCCCAGAACACCGTCGACGCTTTGCTCGACAGCGGTTTCCTGGTCGCCGAGGGCAGGCATCGCCACCTCGTCCACGGCGGCAAACTGCTGGATCTATGGGCGGAGGCGTACCGCGATGGCCTGGGCGCCAACAGCACCGTCTTCATCGGATCCGGTGAGGTAGAAGCGCGGCAGACGACGACACCGGACGTGTCACTCAGTGGCGAATGCGCGGTGCCGCAGCTCATCCGGCATCCTCAAACACTGACGATTTACGTTGACACGCCGCACCGCGACGAGCTTCCCGCACAGCTCATCATGCGCAATCGCTGGCGGCGCGACCCCCACGGCAACATCACCATCCGGCGCAAGTTCTGGACGGACCTGCCACCGGCGAGCGACTCGGCTCTCGACGCCGCGCCCGCACCCATTGTGTACGCGGACCTCATCTCGGCCCGTGAACCGCGACAAGCGGCAGCGGCCGCCGAATTCAGGATGCAAAGTGTACGACTTGATTCGCTGCCCGCCTGAGACCTACGACGACGTCGCTAGGATCGCCGCGGAATTACACGGCATCGTCGACGCCGAAGACCTCATGCTGGTTGGAGCACGTTGCCGAGATCTCCTTCACACCGCATACGGAAACCACACGGCCCTCCGCCAGACACACGACGCAGATATTGCCATCGCCACCAGCGACTGGTCGACATTCCTTGCCATTCGCGCCACGTTCCCCCATCTCCGCAGCGCGGTGCACGACGCGGGTCACCGATTCCTGATAGCCGATATTCCAGTCGACGTGATCCCATTCGGCGACGTCGAACTCCCTCCGGGAACCGTGTTGCACCCCACCCTGGCGAACCAATGAACGTGCACGGCTTCCGCGATGCGTTCGACAATGCCGAACGACTGCCAGAACTGCCTGGCGTTCGTCTGGCAACGCCTGCCGGATACGCCGTCCTCAAACTCCACGCGTGGCTAGACCGTCTGCAACGCAATGAGTACAAGGACGGACCCGACCTCGGACTAGTTGTTGAGTGGTACTACGGCGACTTGGTTCACCTCTTTGAGACCCGCGCCACACTCC
>NZ_JBAQWU010000315.1:0-1998 GCF_049299075.1 Gordonia sp. (in: high G+C Gram-positive bacteria) | reverse complement strand
GACCTCGACATGGGAGGAATCGCCAGGGCCTACACCGAACTCGCTGACGTCGGTTTGCTCCCAGTGGCGCACTGCACCGGGGGCACGGTTCTTGCGGCTGACCTGGAGAATGGCAGCATTTGGTTCTACGAGCCTGAATACGAGGTTGACGACCCGGACGCGTTGACCAGAGTGGCCAATGACTGGGATTCGTTGCTCACCCTGACGTTTGACCGGCCGCCGCTCACGATTAGGCCAGAGCCCGACGGTCCGGTGTGGGTCAACCCCGAATTCCTGCGGAAGATCCAGAGCGGCGAGATCGAGTAGCCCACTCAATCCGACACCACTTCGAGGCTCCACGGGGGGAACCGCATGACATCACAACGGGTCTACCGAGCCCGGCTCGCGGAGGGCTATCGGTGGATCAGGACCCTCGACCTGTCAGACCGGCGGCGCATCGTCGGTCTTGGGGTTTGAACCGCGCCGGGTTCAGTGGAGGGTCAGGCGTTCTTCCTCGACGGTTGTCGGGGAAGGGTTGTGGGCAGCGTAGTGGGCGTTCTCGAACTCGAGGGGTGGGACGTCGTGGCACCAACCGTGGAGGCGGTGCTGGTTGTACCAGTCGACCCATTTGAGGACTTCGAACTCGACGTGGTCGAGGGTGCGCCAGGGGCCGAGGCGTCGGATGACTTCGGTTTTGAAGAGTCGGTTGAGGGCCTCGGCGGCGGCGTTGTCGTAGGAGTCGCCTTTGGAGCCGACAGAGGCGGTGATGCCGAGTTCTTCGAGACGCTCGGTGTATCGGATGGACAGGTATTGCACGCCTCGATCGCTGTGATGGACCAGCCCGGCCAGGTCGCTGCCTTCCTGGTGCCGGGTCCAGATGGCGTGCTCGAGGGCATCGAGGGCGAGATCGGTGCGCAGCGACGAGGACACCCGCCAGCCGACGATCCGCCGGGAGAACAGGTCCAGGACGAACGCGACGTACACGAACCCGACCCAGGTCGGGACGTAGGTGAGGTCGGCGACCCAGCGGGTGTCCGGTGCCGGCGCGGAGAAGTCCCGGTCGAGGGCGTCCTCGGGTCGATGGTGGGTCGCGGGGATCGTGGTGCGTGGCTTCTTGTGGTCCCCGGCGACCGCGCCACGCAGCCCAAGGGCCCGCATCCGGCGGGCCACGGTGCACCGCGGCACCGGCGGGTAGGTCCTCCCTGTCGGCTGGCCGGTCTCGTCGAGGACGTGTTGCCGGTTGAGTGCCTTCCACATCTTCCGGACACCGTACACCCGGTAGTTCGCCTCGAACACGACCATGATCCGCTCGTCGAGGTCGGCGTCGGCGACCGCTCGTGCGCAGGGTGGTCGGGCCTTGGCCGCGTAGTAGGTGCTCGGGGCGATCTTCGCATCGGCCTCGGTGAGGACGGTGCAGATCGGCTCGACCCCGAACAGGTCCCGGTGGGCGTCGATGTAGGCGATCAGCGTGGCAAGGGGCGGTCGAGCTCCGCCGCGAAAAAAGCCGACGCGCTGCGCAGGATCGCGTTCGCCCGACGTAGCTCCCGATTCTCCTTCTCCAACTCAGCGACCCGGGCGACCGGATCGTCAGTGATCACCACTGCACGCGGAGACCGAGCGCCGGCGACGCCACTACGGAACCAGTTCCGCAACGTCGCTCCCGGGATCCCCAGCTTCTCCCCGACCTGGGCACAAGCACGCTTATGCGCCAACCCAGGGGACTCAACCAACGTCGCCTCGACCATCCGAACGGCACGCTCACGCAACTCGTCGCTGTACTTCCTTGGTGCAGGCATAACTCCAGCCTCCCTGAAGAGGTCAAGACTCTCCACCAAAAAGGGACTGTCGCGATAACGGTGTAAGAGGCCTGATCGCCCCGGAGGGGCAGGAGGGTCGTTATGACTGAGAGCACGACACTGGTGGCTGTGAGTCCACCAACGGCACGATCCGGCGAGCAGCCGGAGAACCCGCCGGAGTTGACGGCGGCTGAGCAGGACGCGGTCCGGGAGCTGGTGCGCC
>NZ_JBAQWU010000314.1:0-3018 GCF_049299075.1 Gordonia sp. (in: high G+C Gram-positive bacteria) | reverse complement strand
CGCTCGGCAATAGCGCGGTAGGCCATCGTCGCGAGGTTGGAACTGCGGGATTTGGGCCACGGAGTCCGTCCCTGTCTCATCACAGACAGTGACATCTCGCGGATCGCCTCCGTGCTCTGCTGAGGTGTGGCGACTCCAGTAAGGACGTCGAGGAGCGAGCCGACCGGTGTGGCGATCCGATCGTAGTGGAGTCGCTCGGCGTGGTCGGGTGTGAGGTCGTGGCAGTAGCGGTGGGGTCGTTGCCGGTTGTAGAACGCGACCCATTCGGCGGTGGCCAGGGACAGTTCGGCGACGCCGTGGAATCGGGGTTGGTTGTCGACGAGTTCGTTCTTGTAGTCAGCGTTGGCCGATTCGGCCAACGCGTTGTCGTAGCTGTCACCGATGCTGCCGATCGAGGCGGCGATCCCCACTGCGGCCAACCGCTGCCCGAACGCCAGAGCCGTGTACTGCGACCCCGCATCGCTGTGATGGATCAGATCCTCGAAAGATGTTGTGCCACAACGCTTCCTGTTGCCGATAGCGGCGGTGACCAGATCGGAAGTCATCTCTGAGGCGACTTTCCAGCCGACGATCTTGCGGGCGAAGACATCGGTAACGAACGCGGTATACGCCCAGCCGCCGACGGTGCGGCAGTAAGTGAAATCGGCGACCCACAAACGGTTGGGTGCGGCCGCATAGAAGTGGCGGTCGACCAGGTCAGCCGGACGGTGATGGTCGGGGTTGGGGGTCGTGGTGCGCGGAGCCTTCTTCTTCGACGCCCCGCGCCAACCCATCTCGCCCATGACCCGCTCGACGGTGCGGCGAGCCACATCATCTCCGTTGCTGCGCAACATTATCCTTGCCTTGCCTTGCCTTGCCTTGCCTTGCCTTGCGTGAGCCCGGGATGCGGGTCAGCGGGTACTGTCGGCGCATAGTGAAAATCGCATCGATGACGCGCGCCGCCGCCGATACTCGTAATAGGTAGATGGGGCGATAGCCATACCGTGCTCGGTGAGCACCTGGCACATCGAATCGACTCCCCAGATAAGACCATCGGCGCCCACCCGGTTTCCCTGGTGAGCGCCGATGAACACGCGCGATCAGCGATGTGGCCGGTCGATCTCGGCCGCGAAGAAAGCTGACGCCGCCTTCAGGATGCCGTTGGCGCGTGTGAGTTCGGCGTTCTCCTTGCGGAGCCGACGCACCTCCTCCGCCGCGTCGACCGAGACATCCGATGCTGAGACTGCGGCGCCGGGGGCCTTACGCACCCACTGGCGCACCGTTTCCGCTGCCCCCACACCGAGCAAGTCCGCGGTCTTCTTCATCGCCGCCCACTCCGTCGAACCCTGACCCACCAACTCCGCCACCATCGTCACCGCGTCACGCTTCAACTCCGCCGAGTAATGCTTCGTTCCTGCTGCCATGAGATCCATCTTCCCTTGAGACGAACCCTCCGGAAATCCCGGGACGGATCAATATCGGGGACCTGCCAATACAAAGTCGCCACAGGTACTTCCAGGTCGGCCGCGATCTGCTCTCCGGTTCTGCCTTCGGCGGCCAGCTCGTCGGCCCGGCGCAGCGTACGTACGATGTCCTCCGCCGAGTGACGCTTACGTCCTGCCGTGTTCCTCATCGTCCCTTCTTGGCCCTCACCAGGGCAATCGGGACTCTAAAACGCCCTGGACCACTTCACGGGGAACATGCCAGGAGCTGCGGCTAAGGGTTCGCGGCCGCGGAGTCAGGTCGATGCGAAGCTCGGTGAGCTTCTCCCGGAGTTCTTCGTCCGCATCGCGGAGGACGTACTTCAGCAACTCGTCCTGACGGGGTTGGCCGAATGCCATGCGATAGAGCGAAACGCTGGCAAGGAGGTTCCCTTGCAGAGCCCTCTCTCGTGTATATGGCGTGATGTGAAGGTGTCGTTCTACTTGGGCTGTCTCGTCGCCGAGTTCGGACGGTGCGAAGACCCAGTAGGGAACGATGTCTGACGATCCGGCCAGCTTACGCGCTTTGGCCCGTGCGAACAGTTCCTCCCAAATGTTCTCGGCCCCAGCCGGGAAACCGACGGAGCGTGCCACATTCTTGCGGACGGCATGACACTTGTACCGGTGCACGCGACCTTCGCGTTGTTCGAGGTCGACCGGGTTGGTCGGCAGGTTCCAGTGCGACACGGCGTGCGAGTACAGATGGAAGTCGAGGCCCTCCTGGCCCACTGATGTACTTGCCAGCACGAATGGCCAGAACGGCGAGTTGAAGGCCGTGCTGACGGCATTCGAATCGCGCGCCCCTTCTGACTGGGTGCCATCGGATACGAGTCGCAGAGCGAATCCGCCGCGCATGCTCACCTGGTCCCACAGTGGTTGCCCAGCCTCATCGGAGACGATGGTCGACGGTCGATAGGTGGGAATGCGCAGTCCGAGAACGTCGCGGATCGTTTCGGCGGTCTTGTCGGCCGCCTCGTCGCAGGGGAGGCGGTCGTAGCCCTTATGCTCGACCATCACCTCGACATACTCATCCATCACCGACTGGAGGTTTCCGGTGGCGCAGTACACGAGGGCTTTGTGCCAGAAATCTTCCTTGCCGTCGTGAGCCGGTTGAAAGGTGGAGATCACCTGGCTCCCGTGAGGGAGATTGAAAAGGTGCCGGAAGCCTTCGGACGCATACTGGGCCAATCCGATGACGAGTTCAGGTGCTGCGGTGGGGAAGCGACGCCGCATGGTTCGCAGAATGACCGCTGCTGGCGAAGCGATACCGGCGAGTGCCAGAACCTCGAAGAGGTCCTTCGGGACCGGTGGACGGCTGGCGTCGTCCTCGAGCAGGCTCGATAGATATTCAAGGTGTTTGTCGCGGTTGCTCAGGTTTTCTCGCTCGTCGGAGTCGTCGTCGTCCGAGAGTGGTGGCGCTTCGTAGCTGTACTGGGCCTCGTAGACCTCTCCGTCAAGAAGTGCGGGTGCGAGCACATACCAGGCAGACGATGCTTGACCGGACTGGTCGGCGGTGGCGATGAGTGGTTCAACTTCAGACCGGACACGTTCCTTTGCC
>NZ_JBAQWU010000313.1:0-1590 GCF_049299075.1 Gordonia sp. (in: high G+C Gram-positive bacteria) | reverse complement strand
GGACTGAACCTGGCCGACATCGATGCCGACCGCCGGGTGCTGCGGGTGATTGGCAAGGGAGATAAACAGCGGGCAGTGCCGTACGGAGGTCCGGCGGCTGCAGCTCTCGCCGACTGGCTGGCACGCGGTCGGCAGGCGCTGGCGACGGCCGCCTCGGGTGAAGCACTGCTGCTGGGCGTCAAGGGCGGCCGCCTCGATCAGCGGATGGCGCGTACCGTCGTCCATCGGGCCACCGCTGCGCAGGGCACCGACATCAGTCCGCACGGACTGCGACACAGCGCCGCGACCCACCTGCTGGAAGGTGGCGCCGATCTGCGTGTCGTTCAGGAACTCCTCGGCCACTCGTCGCTGGCCACCACGCAGCTGTACACCCACGTCAGTGTCGAACGACTGCGCGCGGTCCACGACCAGGCCCACCCTCGGGCCTGACCCCTCGACAGGCTCGGGGAGCCGAACGAGGGCTCGGGGAGCCGAACGAGGGCTCGGGGAGTTAGGGCCAGGTGCCGACCGGTTTGAGGCGAACGCGGACCGCGCCGACCAACATCAGCGGGTTGAGGTAGGCCGCCGTCGCCCCGGTGCCCCGCCGGGCGCCCCAGTGCAGGCATGCGGCGGCCGGGCAGTCGGGGTGGCCGGAGTCCAGATAGCCGAGCACTTGGCCCCGACCGACGGTTTGGCCGGCCCGCACGATCGGGCGCACCGGCTCATAGGTGGTGGTGAGCTGATCCGGGTGCACAACGGAGACGACACCGCGGTCGACGACCCGGCCGGCGAAGCGTACCGTCCCGGCGCCTGCTGAAAGTACCGCAGCCTCGGCCGGAGCGGCCAGATCGACGCCGCGATGGCCAGGCAGCCACCGCTGTGCCGGGGGATCGAAGCCCCGCGCGACGGCGGGTCGGGGTACCAGCGGCCAGTCGTAGGCCCCGCGGCCGCTCGCGACCGGTCCGGACACTGAGCCCAGCAGTAGCAGGACCGCGGCGCTGACCGCCGCGCGGATCGTCGTCGTCAGATAGATCGGCGTCATATAGATCTGACGCACGGGGCGGCTCGGGGGATCCCCTTTTGGTTCCCGGGCGTGTCGGCGCGTAAGATTCAGCACAGCATCTCGTCGGTTTTCCGGCGCGGTGACTTCGCGCGTCCGCGCGTCCGGCCCAGCGTCGGACACTACGACCGTATCTCCTGGTCCCGGGGTTTTCCGGGCGAGATACGGCGGCGGGCGCCAGGACCGGCGCCGCACCCGGCGGCCGGTGACAACCGAGATAAAGGAATACCCATGGCAGTCGTGACCATGCGGCAGCTGCTTGACAGCGGCGCCCACTTCGGACATCAGACCCGTCGCTGGAACCCGAAGATGAAGCGTTTCATCTTCACCGACCGCAACGGCATCTACATCATCGATCTGCAGCAGACGCTGACCTACATCGATCGCGCCTTCGAGTTCGTCAAGGAGACCGTCGCCCATGGTGGCACCGTCCTCTTTGTCGGCACCAAGCGGCAGGCGCAGGAGTCGATCGCGGCCGAGGCGACCCGGGTCGGCATGCCGTACGTCAACCAGCGTTGGCTCGGTGGCATGCTCACCAACTTCAACACCGT
>NZ_JBAQWU010000312.1:0-33239 GCF_049299075.1 Gordonia sp. (in: high G+C Gram-positive bacteria) | reverse complement strand
CGCTTGGTCTGCCAGGCAGTTCACCGGCGTGGGGTGCGCCGCTCCCCGGCTACCGCGAACCGCCCCGGCTCCTGCGCCACACCCGCGACACCCGCTGGGCGGTGCAGTACTTGACGCCGTGGCTGATCCGGAAAGCCCGGGGGCGGTCGCTCGGCGACGGCCGCACCGCCAAGCGCCCGGAACTGACCCCGGTCCGCGAACCCGCCGCGGAACAGCGGGCCTGACTCAGCGGAAGACCAGGCCGCCATCGATCAACCCGGCCTGCCCGGTCATGTAGTCCGAATCCGGTCCGGCCAGGTAGCTGACATAGCCGGCGACGTCGTCCGGGGTCTGCGCCCGGCCCAGGGCGATACCGGAGACGAACTTGTCGTAGGTCGCGCCCACCGGCGCGCCGGTGAGTTCAGCGAAACGGCGATCGATATCGACCCACATATCGGTGCCCACCACCCCGGGGCAGTAGGCGTTGACCGTGATCTGCTTGTCGGCGAACTCGCGCGCGGCAGCCTGGGTCAGCCCGCGCACCGCAAACTTGCTCGCGCTGTAGCAGCCCAGCATCGGGAATCCGTCATGCCCGGCAATCGACGAGGCGTTGATGATCTTGCCCGGACGGCCGAGTTCGATGAACGCCGCCGCGGCCGCCTGAATCCCCCACAGGACACCGTTGATGTTGATCTGCCAGAGTCGATCGACGGCTTCAGGGCGCACATCGGCGATCGTCTCCACCATCGCGATGCCGGCATTGTTCACCATGATGTCCAGGCCGCCCAGTTCGCGAACCGCGTGCTCGACGGCGCCGAAGACGTCGTCCCGATTGCTGACGTCCGCACCGACTGCGGTGGCCCGCCCGCCGAACACGACCACTTCGGCCCGCACCGCCTCGCAGGACTCGGCACTCAGGTCCACCAGACACACGTCCGCACCGTCGCGCGCGAGCCTGAGCGCAATAGCACGGCCGATTCCACGCGCGGCGCCGGTGACGAGGGCGACCTTTCCGACGATCGGACGAGGACGGTCGTTGACTGCCATGGGAACCTCCGGAGTTGCGCGGCGCCCGGTGGCAGCCGCTGCACTCACAACCTAGGTAGCGCGGGACGCCGTGCGCGCCGGTTGCAGACGGTTGCAGCCCGCCCGCGATATCAGTCCGCGCGCGGTCCGGCCGGACTTTTCCCGCCAACGATGTCGAAGACCGGATTGGTCACTCGCTCGATGGCCGCGACCGTCGCAGCCTGCCGCTGCGCGAACTCGGCGACGATCGCGGCGAGTTCGGCCTGCGCCTCGGCGAACTTCGCGATAGTCTCACTCAGCTCGCGCTGCTGCACGATGAAGTCCTGCATCGGTTGCGCGATGGCCCCGGCCAGACCGGTGGCGCTGCCGGCCAGCCCGACGACGGCCCCACTCAGATCGGTGACTTGCTGCATCAGCACGTCCGACGAAGCAGCCACTCCGGTGCTTGTCATGGTGCGCACCTTGTTGAGCGTGTCCGTCGCGACGCGGATCGCCTGTTCCTGCGACTTGGTGAACACCGCAAGCGGAATGCTCAGCGGATTACTCAGCAGCCGGTCGGTCACCACGCCTTCGGTCGTCATTGCCAGCTCTTCGGTGCTCGACTCATCGGCGGCCATGGTCGCATACTAGTGGCGATGCGGCGACGCAACGGAATGCCGCACCGACAAGGCTCGGCAGAACTACGCGGGGCAGAACGACGCGGGCCTGCTGCGCCAGCCCCCGGCTGGACACCTACTGGGCGAGGATCGGCCCGTACGTCGCGGCGAAGTCGGCCAGCGTATCTTCCCACTCGATCCCGCACCGCTGCGCCTGCTCGGCCAGCGTCGCCACCAGCGCGCGCGTCACCGGCGACAACTGCAGCAACACTCCGTCGCGGCCGTCATGGTGCGCGAGGCAGTCCTGCAAGTCATCGAGGGCGACGGCCAGCCGCGCCAGCGCGTCGACGAGTTCCTCATCCTGCATGCGCGGCGCGCCCCAGATCTGGCCACTGGGCAGACAGCGCCACTGCCGGGGTGGCCGATGTCGTTTGCGTTCGGCATCCCACTCGAGATCCCCCGCCCATCGGTGCGCCGCGTAGATCTGCAGCATTTCTGCCGGCGGCACACCACAGCGGCGCGCCGCATCGCCGACCGACCAGCGCGCACATCCGCCGTCTGGTGTGGTGATCCACGGACGGAACGTCAACAACGCGTCCAGGCACTCCCCGGCAGTGCCGCAATGGTCCCGTGCCAGGGCCTCAGCCACATCCGGCCACCGCCACACCGGATTGTCTCGGGCGGCCTTCTCGACGACGCCCCGGCTCGGCGGTGACCCCCGCCGCACTCCCCTGCTGTCTGCCTTCCTGCGCGACATGCCGTCCTCCTGCCTCGTCGGAATACCTACGACGATCCTGACCCGGCGCACGACCCGCCGCCGAGCGCCGTCCACAGGCTCGCGCGACCGTCACGCACTTATCCCCAGAAATGACGGCTGCCCCGCCCGGAGAGTGGCCGGACGGGGCAGTCAGTCAGCTTCGCTGAACGGGAAGCCTTACGCGGGGCGCAGGTTCTCGTTGGTCAGCTTGGTCACGCCGGCGTCAGCCTTGGCGACCAGCGACGCTGGCGGCTCGAAGTGGCTGCCGTACTTGCTCGCCAGATCACGTGCACGCGCGACGAATCCGGCAACACCACCGTCGTACTGGTTGATGTACTGCACGACGCCGCCGGTCCAGGCCGGGAAGCCGATACCGAAGATCGAACCGATGTTGGCGTCCTCGACGGAGGTGAGCACACCCTCGTCGAAGCACTTCACGGTCTCCAGCGCCTCGGCGAAGAGCATCCGCTCCTTCATGTCCTCGAGCGGGATCTGCACCGAACCGGAGTTGAAGGCTTCCCGCACGCCCGGCCAGATCAGGTCGCGCTTGCCGTCGGTGTAGTCGTAGAAACCTGCACCGTCCTTCTTCGAGGTGCGGCCCAGGTCCACCATCTTGTCGATGACGGCGTAGGAACCGTGCTGCGGGAACTCGATACCCGCCTCCTCGGCACCGGCCTGCGACTCCTTGCGAATCTTCTGCATCAGGGTCAGCGTCAACTCATCGGACAGCTGCAGCGGGGCGGCCGGGTAACCGGCCTGGCTGCCAGCCTGCTCGATGAACGCCGGCTCGACGCCTTCACCGACGGCGGCGATGGCCTCGTTGATGAAGGTGCCGATCACGCGGCTGGTGAAGAAGCCGCGACTGTCGTTGACGACGATCGGAGTCTTACGGATGGCCAGCGTGTAGTCGATGACCTTGGCGAGCACCTCGTCCTTGGTCTGCTCACCGCAGATGATCTCCACCAGCGGCATCTTGTCGACGGGCGAGAAGAAGTGGATGCCGATGAAGTCGTCCTGGCGCTTGACACCCTTGGCCAGGCCGGTGATCGGCAGCGTCGAGGTGTTGGAGCCGAGTACGGCGTCGGGCTCGACGATGTCCTCGATCTCGGCAAAGACCTTATTCTTGACCTCGACCGACTCGAACGCCGCCTCGATCACCAGATCGACACCGGCGAAGTCGGCCGGGTCGATGGTCGGGTGGATCTTCGCCAGCAGCGCCTTACTCTTCTCCTCGGTGGTCTTGCCGCGCGAGAGAGCCTTCTCCTCGAGCTTCACCGAGTAGTCCTTGCCGCGGTTGGCGGCGTCGACGTCGATGTCCTTGAGAACCACCTCAATGCCGGCCTTCGCCGAGACATACGCGATCGCCGCGCCCATCATGCCGGCGCCGATCACACCAACCTTCTTCGGCTTCCACTTGTCGAAGCCGGCCGGGCGCGAACCGCCGCCGTTGATGTGCTGCAGATCGAAGAAGAACGCCTTGATCATATTCTGCGCCACCTGGCCGGTGACCAGCGAGACAAAGTAGCGGGTCTCGATCAGGTCGGCCGAGTCGACGTCGACGTAGGCGCCCTCGATCGCCGCGGCCATGATGGCGCGCGGAGCGGGCATGTTGGTGCCCTTGATCTGCTTGCGCAGCAGCGCCGGGAAGGCCGGCAGGTTGGCCGCGACGGCCGGGTTGGTCGGCGCGCCACCGGGGATCTTGTAGCCCTTGACATCGAACGGCTGCTGAGCCTCCGGGTTGGCGGCGATCCAGGCCTTGGCGGCCGGGAGCAGTTCCTCGACGGTGCCGACGACCTCGTTGACCAGACCGGTGTCCTTGGCCTTGACCGGGGTGAACTGGGTGCCCTGCAGCAGCACGCCCATCAGCGCGTTCTGCATACCGAGCAGGCGGACGGTACGGACGACGCCACCGCCGCCGGGAAGCAGCCCGAGGGTCACCTCGGGCAGGCCGATCTTGTTGCCCTTGGTATCGGCGGCGATGCGGTAGTGGCAGTGCAGCGCGATCTCCAGGCCGCCGCCGAGTGCGGCGCCGTTGATGGCCGCTACGACGGGCTTGCCCAGGGTCTCGAGTCGACGCATGGTCGCCTTGATTCCGTTGGTGCGCTCGGTGATGGCGGTGGCGATATCGACCTTGGTGACACCGGCAGGCTTATCGGCCGTCATGTCCTTGAGATCGCCACCGGCAAAGAAGGTCTTCTTCGCCGAGGTGAGCACCACACCGGCGATGTCATCCTTCTCCGCCTCCAGGCGATCGACGGTGGCGTTCAGCGAATCGAAGAACGTCTGGTTCATCGTGTTGGCGCCCTGGTTCGGGTCGTCCATGGTGAGGATGACGACGCCGTCAGCGTCCTTCTCCCAGTTGAACATGTTCTCAGTCATTTGTTTGTCCTAAGTCTCTTTAGTATGGGCCTAGAGGCGCTCGATGACGGTGGCCACACCCATGCCGCCGCCGATGCACAGGGTCACCAGTCCGTAGCGGCCGCCGGTGCGCTCCAGCTCGTCCAGGCAGGTGCCCAGGATCATGGCGCCGGTGGCACCGAGCGGGTGACCGAGGGCGATGGCGCCACCGTTGACGTTCACCTTCTCGTGGGGGATGCCCAGATCCTTCTCCCACTTCATGACCACCGAGGCAAAGGCCTCGTTCAGCTCGTAGACGTCGATGTCGTCGACGGTCAGGCCAGCCTTCTCCAGCGCCTTCTCGGTGGCCGGAGTCGGGCCGGTGAGCATGATCGACGGCTCGCTGCCCACCTCGGCGTAAGCGACGACGCGGCCGCGCGGGGTCAGCCCGTTGCGCTTGCCCGCCTCTTCCGAGCCGATGAGCACCAGAGCGGCGCCGTCGACGATGCCGGAGCTATTACCGCCGGTGTGGATGTGGTTGACCTTCTCCACCGACGTGTACTTCTGCATCACCACGTCATCGAAACCAGCCATATCGGCCAGCCCCTGGAAGGCGGGCTTCAGCTTGCCGAGGCTCTCGGCGGTGGTGCCCGGACGCATGTGCTCGTCCTTGGCCAGCAGGGTGACGCCGTTGATGTCGGTGACCGGAATGATCGACTTGTCAAAGCGCCCTTCGGCCCACGCCGCCTCGGCGCGCCGCTGCGATTCCGCGGCGAAGGCGTCCACGTCGTCGCGACTGAAGCCTTCCATGGTGGCGATCAGGTCGGCGCCGATCCCCTGCGGGGCGATGTAGTTGTCGTAGGCGGTGACGGGGTCCATGAACAGGGCGCCGCCGTCGCTGCCCATGGGCACGCGCGACATCGACTCGACACCGCCGGCCAGCACCAGGTCGTCGAAGCCGGAGGCAACCTTGGCCGCGGCCAGGTTGCAGGCCTCCAGGCCCGATGCGCAGAAGCGATTGATCTGGGTGCCGGGGACGCTCTCGCCCAGACCCGACGTCAGCGCGGCGGTGCGGGCGATCACGGCGCCCTGCTCGCCGACCGGCGACACGACGCCAAGCACGACGTCGTCGATGGCCGTGGGATCCAGATCGGGGTGACGGTCGAGCAGGCCGTCGATCAGACCCGAGATCAGGTCGATCGGCTTGACGGTGCGCAAAGCACCGCCGCGCTGCTTACCACGAGGCGTACGCACCGCGTCGTAAATGAATGCTTGATCAGGCACTTGTGTTCCTCTTCTCGCGTTACCTAGATGGTTACGTAATTCAGGCTAACGCGGATTAACGCGTTTGGCTATCCCCACAGGTAGATCCATGGGAATTTCTTCATTTATCGGCTATGGTCGGTTCACAATGCCGACCCCGAAGAACGCTCGCCGCGACCGCGCGGAAGACCGCCGCCGCCAGTTGATCGCCGCAGCGGCGGCACTCTTCGCCGACCGCGGATTCCCGCATGTGGCGGTGTCTGATATTGCCGCGCGCGCCGGGGTCAGCACCCCGACCGTGTACCGGCATTTCACCGACAAGCAGGCGCTTCTCTTCGCCGCCACCCAGGGCGGGGTCGATACTTTTGAGCAGTTGACCGAGGAGGCGCTGCGCACCGAGGCCGGGCGGCCCCAACCCGATCCCGCCCGGGCGGTGGTGACTGCGGCAACCACCCTGAGTGTCGCCGATCCGGGCGCCACCTCGCTGTGGCGGTGGACCGGGCAACACCTGTCCGACGAGCAGGACCGCGAGGTGGTCCGCCGGACGCGCACCGTGCTGCGGCGCTGGGCCGCAGCTATCGCCGAGAGCCGCCCCGACCTTTCCGAACGCGAGTCCATGTATCTGGCCGGCGCCACCCTGTCAGTGGCCGGCAGCCTGTTGGCCCGCACACCGAAGAACGACCGAGTTGTCGTCGAGGCGACGGTCCAGCAACTCATCTGGCGATTGCTGGACCTCCACCCGGCCTCGGCTCCCCCGCTGCCCGAACCGATCTCCCCGGCCGACACCGACGGCGGCCGACGCGACGAGATCCTCGACGCGGCCGCGCGACTATTCGCCGATCACGGATTTCCGGGCACCGGCATGGACGAGATCGGCGCGGCAGTGGGTATCACCGGACCGAGCGTGTACCGACACTTCCCGTCGAAGGACGCGATCCTGGTGGCGATCGGCCAACGGAGCGCACTGCGGCTAGAGGCCGGAGCACTGGCGGCCGCCATGCGCACCTCCGGTCCGGCCGAGCAACTCGATGCCCTCGTCGACTCCTATGTGCAGAACATCACTGGCGCACCCGACCTACTCGTGGCCCTGACCAGTGGTTATGCCCTGGATGGCGATCCATCCGGCACCGAACTGCTGGCCAGCCAGCGACGCTACGTGAACCGGTGGATCGAGTTGCTGGCGGCAGCGCGCCCGGAGCTATCGGCACAGACGGCCGCGCTGACCGTGCGCGCGGTGCTCGCGATCGTCAACGACGCAGTCCGCATGCCGCGCAGCACGCCCCAGCCTGAGTTCGCCGCCCGCATGGCTTATCTGATGAAGGGTCTCCTGGATTCGTGATGTCGCCCGATCGCGTGCCGTGGAAAACTGGATCCATGCCCGACGAGCTGACGATCGACCTCACTGCTGACGAGCTGATCGAGCGGGTGCGTGTCGATCCCGTGTTCGCCACCAAACTGTGGCAGGCCTTCGGCTTCGCTCGGGTGCCGGAAGTCGCCGGCCAGATCGGCGGGGCCTTCTCCGAGGACGACCTCGCCTCGCTCGCCGTCTTCGCCGGTTCCGACCGGGAAATGGATCCGGCGGTCCAGCTGGCCGCTGCCCGGTCGATCGGGCAGGCGACCGCACGCCTCGCGCAGTGGCAGGCCGAACAGATCCGCGCGCTGCTCGCCGATCCGCAGACGACGCAGACCGCCGGGCAGCTGGCCGACGCCGTCGGGCACCTGCAGCAGTTTGTCTGGCGGCGACACCTCGAGGGGTACTTGGCGCGCCAAGACGACTCGGCCACCGAAGAGGGCGATGCGGTGATCGTCGGGTTCGCCGATATCGTCGGTTACACCTCCCTGTCTCGGCGCCTGCATCTGGCCGAGCTCGAATCACTTCTCGAATCCTTCGAGTCGGCGGCACATCTGATCATCACCACGAACGGTGGCACTGTGATCAAGTCGATCGGCGATGCCGTCATGTTCACCGCGCCGACGCCGACGGCGGCGGCGATGATCGCCGTCGCACTGCACGCCCTCACCTCCGACGGCGAACTGCCCACCCTGCGCATCGGAATCGCCTCCGGGCGCGCCCTGAACCGGATGGGTGATGTCTTCGGCGAACCGGTCAACATCGCCGCGCGCCTGGCTGGATCTGCCCGCGAAGGCACCACCTTGGTCGACGACAATCTCGCGGCCGCGCTCGCCGAGGACCCCGAGTTCAGCCTCCACCACATCAGCGCGCTCGCCGTCCGCGGATACCGCAGGCTGAAGGCGCATGCGTTGCGGCGTCCACGCGAAGCACCGCTGGCGATCGAGACGCCCCCGGCGTCCGCCGACGCCACCGCCGACGCCGAACGGCCGACCGCCAAGGGAACCAAGCGCGCTGCGAAGGCTCGGCAACGCGCCGAACGCAAATCCACGAAGCATCCGCAGTAGGACGCTCACCAGTCCTGATCACACGCTACCGGCTGTCCGCGAGCGAAATTCATGTGCACCATGTCGGAGTCCGTCGTTACCCTGGTGCGATGAACTCGTCCCGCCACTCGCCCTACGCCGTCGAAGCTGTTGAGCTGGTCAAGAAGTTCGGCGACTTTACTGCCGTCGACGGCATCAGCTTCGCCGTTCCCGCGGGCACTGTTCTGGGCATGCTCGGCCCGAACGGAGCGGGAAAGACGACCACCGTCCGGATGATGACCACACTCTCAGTACCCACCTCCGGCACCGCGCGGATCGCCGGATACGACGTGCGGGACGAGGCCGCGATGGTGCGCCGAAATATGGGCCTGACCGGACAGGCCGCCACCGTCGACGAGGTTCTCACCGGCCGGGAGAATCTCCACATGATCGGCGGCCTCTACGGCATCGGCCGCAAGGCCCTGCGCGCCCGCAGCGAGGAGCTGCTCGCCCAGTTCTCGCTGACCGAGGCCGGCGACAAAGTGGTCCGCGACTACTCCGGCGGTATGCGCCGCCGCATCGACCTCGCGGTCAGCCTCCTCAGCGAACCGCCCGTCTTGTTCCTCGACGAACCGACAACCGGACTGGATCCGCACAGCCGCAACGAGCTCTGGGACGTCCTGCGCGATCTCGTCAAACGCGGTACCACCTTGGTCCTCACCACGCAGTACCTCGAAGAGGCCGATCAGCTGGCCGATCAGATCGTGGTGATCGATCAGGGCAAGATCATCGCCGAAGGCACCCCGCTCCAGCTGAAGGATCAGGCTGGATCGGCGAGCGTCGTCGCAACCCTCACCAGTGCCGCCGACCTCGCCGCCGCATACGCCCTCGTGTCCGGCGCCGCCAGTGAGGTCTTCCTCGACGAAGGCTCGCGCTCGCTGACCATTCCGGCCGGTGGGCTGGCCGACCTCACCCGAGTCGCGCAGCTGCTCGACGAGTCCGGCGTCGCCGTCGACGACCTCAGCCTCTCCCGCCCCAGCCTCGACGACGTCTTCCTGTCGCTGACAGGTCGTCGCACCACGTCCGACGAGACCAAAGAGGATCAGAAATGACCGCCCCCGCCCGCACCCGGACGCCCATCCCCGTCACCGTGACGCCTCCCGGCCAGTGGCGGCAAACCATGATCATGGTCAAACGCAGCGCGCTTCACACGCGCCGAATGCCCGAGATGCTTGCGGACGTGACCATCCAGCCGATCATGTTCGTGGTCCTGTTCGCCTTCGTCTTCGGCGCCGCCATTCCAGTGCCCGGCGGCGGGAACTACCGTGAGTATCTGCTGCCCGGCATCATGGGTCAGACGATCGCCTTCACCGCATTCGTCGTCGCCACCGGCATCACAGCCGACGTAGACAAGGGCATCGTCGACCGGTTCCGATCGCTCCCGATCTCGCGGTCCTCGTATCTGTTTGGCCGCTCCATCGCCGCAGTGCTGCACTCGATGATCGGCATCGTCGTCATGGCCCTCACCGGCCTGGCGATCGGATGGCGGATCCACGGCACCGTACCCGAGGCAGCCCTGGGATTCATGCTGCTCGTCCTGTTCGGCTTCGCACTGATCTGGTTCGGCGTGCTCATCGGTAGCAAACTGCGGTCAGTGGAGTCGGTGAACGGCGTCATGTTCACCACCATCTTCCCGCTGACTTTTCTGTCGAACGCCTTTGTGCCGACCGCGCCGATGGCTCCGTGGTTACGGACGATCGCCGAGTGGAATCCGATCTCGTCGCTGGTGCAGGCGCTGCGGGTGCTGTGGGGCAACGGCCCGGCGGCCGGACCCGGGGCGGCGCTACCGCTGCAACATCCGGTGCTCTCCACGGTGCTCTGGTCGGTGGCGCTGACCTTCGTCTTCGCCCCGTTCGCCCTGCACGCCTATTACAAGCGCACCTCCGACTAGCCCCCTGGTGCCCGGCACTCCTTAACGCCGCCGTCTGGTGCCAGAAAATGGCACCTGACGGCGGCGTCAAGTAACGAGCGGGGCGTTAGCGGCTAGCTGGTGTGGGTGAGGGCTTCAAGCGGGTCCGCGTAGATGGCGTCGAGGGCAACGGCGCCGGCGGCCTTCTGCTGCACCGTGATCGCCGAGCGAGCGACGCGCACATCGCGGTTGGTGATCACCGACGTCGCACGCAGCGCCTTGGACACCACCGGCAGCGCTTCGGGGTAATCGGTGAAGGCCTGCCCACCGAGCACCACGTGATCGGGGTTGAAGATATCCGAGATCAGCGCGACGGTGCGGCCGAGGATCTCGGCGCGTTCGGCGAGGATATCGTGCGCGACGGTATTGCCCGTCCGGGCGGCATTGCGCAGACCTTCGAGGGTGTCGATCTGAAGTCCCGCGGCCGCGGCCGCGCGCAGCACGCCGGAGTCGCCGACGGCTTCTTCCAGACGGCCAGTTTTGTCCGGGTCCAGCAGCCGCGTCTCGCCGGTCGGGAAATGCCCGATGGTCGGCGGGCCGGCCGCCGGGGTGTGCACGGTTCCGTCGACGCTGAACGCGATGCCGGCCATTTCCCGAGCGTAGAAGTACAGGAAATTCTGACTGGAATCGGCCGGGTTCACCACTAGTTCGGCAGCGGCCATCGCTTCTACGTGTGAGGCCACCGACACCGGCAGACCGAGGGACTGCCCGATCAGCTCGCCGACCCGTACACCTTCCCAGCCCAGCCGCGGATGATCGACGACGCCCTTACCGGAGACGCGGCCGCCCATCGCGACGCCACCCCAGAGCAGACGCTTGCCCACCCAGCGGTCGGCGAAACGCCGGGCGCTCTGTCCGATCGCGGTGACCACTTCTTCCGGCGTCGCGGCCTGCGGGGTTGGAATGTTGATGGCGCCGACGACGCGGTGCTGCAGGTCGTGCGTGGTGATCGACGTCGCCGCAAAACCGATGTGAATGCCGACGGTCAAAAAATCGCCGGTGTTGATCTCGAATGGGACGCGCGGGCGGCCGACGGCGCCCGGCGGGGTCAGGTCGGCGCGCTCCCGGATCAGCCCCGCCTTCAGCAGCGCACTGACCTGGCGGTTGACCGTCGAGATAGACAGGCCGGTGAGGGCGGCGGCGTCGTCGCGGAAAACCGGACCGGAGACGCGCGCGGTGCGCAGCACCAGCGCGGCGGCCCTGGTGGAGAGCTGCAGGCTGGCCACGCCCGCGTACGGAACGGTGTTACGCAGCTTCCTCACCCCCTGACCTGCTCGAACAGTGGCGACCGGAACGGTCCCGGTCTGTCGAAGAATAGCGCGGTGATCGAGAGTGGAAGTCATGGGAGGTGTCCTCAAGGCTGAGTGCGCCGCCGGCGAGAGCCGAGGAGGTCGCAGAAATGTCGGAATGCCCCGCGAACGGGATGGAAGCTGGGTTCAGCGCATTCGACAACAGAGGACGCGGGCCAGCGGCAGGCGGCATCCCAGGGCCGAGATCACATAGGTGACCTCCGGGATGGCGTACGGCTGGCCGGTCATAACGGCCAACCTAGCAAGACACCCGCGGCGGCAGCAACATCGGGTTTCGACTCACAAGCTCACTCAACCACCGAAAACAGTCTGAACACGACCCCCGCAGCCACCCACCGCGCCGACTATTCGACGACGAATACCGGGATTTCCCGGTCGGTGTTTTCCTGGTACTCCGCGTAGTTCGGGAAGGCCGCAACGGCGAGCTCCCACCAGTGCCGGCGCTCATTCCCGTGCACTTCGCGGGCATTTTTCACGCTGATGACGTCGCCGTCCTGCACGGTGATCTCTGGGTGCGCTTTCACGTTGTAGTACCAGGACGGATTGTCCGGCGCGCCCCCCTTGGAGGCGACCATCGCGTACGCGCCGTTCTGCTCGACGCGCATCAGCGGGACATACCGCTTCGTGCCGGATTTCGCGCCCGTCGTGGTGAACAGCACGACCTTCATCCCACCGATCCCGACCGAATCGGTGGTTCCGGTCGCCAGGATCTTCTCGGTCTGGCCGCGGACCCAGTCGGTGGGGCTGAGTTCAGGCGATTGGCTCATCCCCCGACCGTACGCCGACGCTGTCCCAGACGTAACCGCACAGAACCGACATCGCTATATAGCGGTCGGCGGCTCTGTGACGTTGCGGTAGGGACAGGCGTCAGCGGAACGTCGCGAGTCCGACATCGGTGGCCGACAGGTGGGCGTGCTCGTTCACCGAGACAACGGTGAGGCCGCGGCGGCCGACGATCACCTTGGTGATCGAGGCGTTCACCATCGCTCGGGCCAGCGCCGGCCACGACTGCGCGGGCACCCCCCACAGCTGGGCAACCAGCGCGGTGATGGTCCCGGCCGACGAGACCGCCAGCACCGTCTGGCCCGAACCCGCCAGCGCGGCGGCGCGCTGCGCGGCCGCACTCATCCGGGCGACGTATTCGGGGTAGGTCTCGGCTTCGTCGGCACCCCCCTGCGTCCAGCGGATCAGCGCGCCGTCGAGGAGTTGCTGGTAGCTGGTCGGATTGTCGTACATCACGGCGGACGGCCCCCCGGGCAGCGCCGGGATGGAGTACTCATCCCACCCCGGGTCGACCACACGCTCGGTGCTCCCACCGAAGGCTTCCAGCACGCCGCCGAGGGTGGCCCGCTGGCGGGGCAAATCCCCGCTGATGGTGGCGGTGAAGCCGCCCACCTGGCGCGCCAACTCAGCACCGGTGGCCCGGGCCTGCGCGAAGCCCAGATCAGTCAGCGGCGCTGCGTCCGGGGCTACCGGTTCGGTGGAGTACGCGTGGGCCGGCGCCTGACCGTGGCGCACCAGATAGAGGACCCCCATGACTCAGGCCCGATGCAGATTGTCGCCGGGACGGGTGAGTACGGCCTGCGGCAGCACCGCGTAGCGGCCGAGTTCGGTCACCGCGTACGCGATCGCGGCGACATCCGCGCCAGCGATCATCTCGTCGGCCGGGATCGCACCCTTGGTCCACTCCGACATGTCGGTATCCACATATCCCGGGCAGATCGACGTCGCCGAGACCCCGCGGACAGACTCCTCCAGGTTGAAGGTTTCGCACATCGACGCCAGCGCGGCCTTGGTCGCCCCGTACGCGGTGAGGTTCGGCTCCGGGTACACCGCGGTGATCGACGAGATCGCGATCACCTTGGCCGCGCCGCGATCACCCGCAGTGGCCCGCAACGTCGGCAACATGCCTTGCATCAGCAGGAACGGGGCGCGCACGTTCACCTGGTACAGCTTGTCGAAGCGGCGGACGGGGAAGTCGGCGACCGAACCCATGACACCCATGCCGGCGTTCACGACCAGCGCATCGCAACGGCCGTAGGCGGTGGTGTGCGCCTCGATCAGTCCGGCTATCGCCGCCTCGTCGGTCATGTCGGCGGGCACCACCTCGACGCGTCCGCCAGCGGCACGCAACCGGGCCGCCGTCGACTCCAGTGTCTCAGCGCCACGTGCACTGATCGTCAGATCCCAGCCCGCCGCGGCCAGGCGCTCGGCGATCGCGGCTCCGATACCCCGGGACCCTCCGGTGATCAACGCTGCTTTGCGGGTCATTTCAGTGCCTCCAGTCCGGCCGCGATGAAGGCAGCGGTGGCTCCGGCCGCGCGTTCGGCACCGGCGGTGCCGGACGATCCGCCGCGCAGGGCGCGATGCGTGATGCCCTCGGCGATGACGCCGATTTTCAGGTTGGCCAGTCCGAGGTAGAAACCCCAGTCACCGAGATCCACGCCCGCCACCTGCGCATATCGCTGCGCCATCTGCTCGGCGGTCGGGTACCGGTCGCTGGTCCACGCCGGGGCGAAGCCCATCACCTCCGCGAACACCGGTTCCCGATAGATACACATCAGGGCGACGTCGGTAAGCGGGTCACCGAGTGCGGAGAGTTCCCAATCCACGACGGCCGCGACGCGCGCGGGATCGCCGGGCGCGATGATGGTGTTGTCGACGCGGTAGTCACCATGCACGATCGTCGAGCGCGCCGCTTCCGGGATCCGCTCGGTCAGCGCGCCAGCCAGCCGTTCGACGTCGGGCAGGTCGCGCGTCTTCACCAGCCCCCATTGCCGAGTCCACAGCTTCACCTGGCGCGCCGCGAATCCGTCAGGCCGGCCGAACTCGGCCAGTCCGACGGCGCGGTAGTCCACCGCGTGCAGGTCCGCGAGCGTGGCGACCAACGCCTCGAAGTTCGCCGACACGTCCGTATCCGACCATACGACGAGGTCGTCGACCGTGCGCATCACGTCGCCGTCCACGAAGTCCACAACGGTGCACGGCGCACCGATGAACTCGCCGGTCCGGTCGATGGCGACGGGCGTGGCGACCGGCACCGGGGTGTCGATCAGCGCCGAAGTCACCGCCCATTCGCGTTCCATGTCGTGCGCCGACGGCGTGAGACCGGCCATCGGCGGACGCCGGGCCACCCAGCGGTGCTCGTCGTCGTGCACCGAGAAGGTCAGGTTGGAGCGGCCACCGCTGATGAGCTCGATGACCAGGTCGCCGGCGACCTCGATGTCGTTGGCGGCCAACAGCGCGCGCAGCGCGCCAGCCCGCAACCCCGGATGCTCCCCCTCCGACGCTCCCTGCGACTCCCCCTCCGACGCTCCCTGAGCTTGTCGAAGGCTCGCCCCCTCCGACGCTCCCTGAGCTTGTCGAAGGGTCGACGGATCAGACATGCTTCACTCCTGCCTCGCGCTGCTTGCGGGCTCGCCCGACGGCCCGCTTGGCCAGCGCCCAGCGGTGCACTTCGGAGGGGCCGTCGTAGATGCGGAACGGCCGCAACTCGTTCGCCAGCCGCGCGAGCGGCAGATCCTCGGAGACGCCAAGGCCGCCGCACATCTGAATGCAGCGGTCCAGGATCCGCGAGAATGCCTCGGCGCCAAAAGTCTTTGCGATGGACGTCGAGTTCGACGCGTGCTCGCTCTGATCGAGTTCGTAGCAGGCGCGGGTCAGCAGCGCCCGGCTCGCGGCGAGGTCGATCTCGTTGTCGGCGACCATCTGCTGGATCATGCCGAGGTCACCGAGCTTTCCGCCGAAGCCCTCACGCTCGCTCACATAGTCGAGCGCGATCTCGTGGCCGCGCTCGGCGATGCCCATCCACCGCATTACATGTGTCATGCGGGCCGGCCCGAGCCGGACCTGCGCGTAGCGGTAGCCCTCGTCCACCTCACCGAGCACGTCCTCGTCGGGGACAAAGACGTCGGTCAGCGTCACCTCGCAGTGGCCACCGATCATCGCGCGGTCGTAGGTGTGCACGTACCGGTCGACGCTGATGCCCGCCGCGTCCCCCGGAGCGAGGAACATCGTGGCCCCGCCCCGATCACCCGGCTCGCCATGCGTCCGGGCCATGATGATCCACATTCCAGCACCGTCGGCACCGGTGATGAACCGCTTGACGCCGTTGAGCTTCCAGCCGCCCGCAACGCGAACAGCGTTGGTGCGCAAGGCATTAGGGTCAGCTCCAGCACCCGGCGCGGGCTCTGTCATGGCGAAGGCGCTGCGAATCTCCCCTTTGGCCAGCGGCGTCAGGTAGCGATCTTTCTGCTCCGCACTGGCGATATGACTGAGCATGTGGACGTTGCCCTCATCCGGTGCACCCAGATGCAGGGCCACCGGACCGAAGGTGGAATGACCGGCGGCGGTGAAGACCGGCGAACGGTCGGACATGTTCAGGCCGAGCCCACCGAGTTCGACCGGCGCATGCGGGGCAAAGATGCCGGCGGCCCGCGCCTGGGCGTTCAGTTCGCGGCGCAGATCATCGCCACCGGCCGCGACGATGTCGCCGGCGTACTCGTTCTCGATGGGCAGCACGACGTCGTCAATGAAGGCACGGGTGCGCTGGGTGAGGTCCTGAACCTCGGGACTGTAGGACAGGTCGACAGCCATCATTTTCCTCACTACCGAGCGATCGCTCGGTAGGTACACCGTCGCATCCCGGAGGCAGACCGTCAAGCAGTCGGACGATATCCCACCAGATCCCGCGCGAACTGCAGGTTCCGCTCGACGATCTCGTCCGGCCCGAGCGGCCCGTCCGGGTGATACCAGGTCGAGACGCCGACGCACAGGGTCGCCAGCGCGCGGCCCGCATCCGCCGGATACGCGGTCCGGAAGATCCCGGACTGCACACCCGCCTCGACGGCCTCGTCGACGAGACGCTGCTGCCGATCACGATGCCCGACGTAGATCTCGCGGTACTCCGGATCCATGCTGCGAATCTCCGTCGAGCCGACGAATGCTTGCGCGCGGCGATACATGTGGAAGCGCAGCAGCGACTCGATCAGTGCGTCGAATCGGGCCAGCGGGTCGTCTCCGGCCTCGGCCAACGCGGCTTCGCTCCGGTCGAGCAGTTCGGCCATGGTGATTTCCGAAAGCCCTTGGAGCAGAGACTGTTTCGACGGGTAATGGTGGTACAAGCCGGGCACCGAGAGCCCCGCCCGCGCAGCGATGTCGCGCACCGTGGTGCCGTGATACCCGTGCTCGGCGAAGGCTTCCAGCGCAGCGGCGAGTGGCGGGGGCAGGTCCGCCGGACCGTAGTCACGCCACATCGTCATGCCCATGAATCTATCGGGCCGCCGCCGAGGACCCGTCGTTCCCGTGCGGCAGCATCATCGCGACACACAGGTCGATGAGGCGTTCGCGATCGAGTTCCAGGGCGCCCTGCGTCCATGCGGCGAGGATCCGACCGAGGCCGCCGACCTGAAAGTAGGCCGCCGCGGTGATTTCCGGGCCGGGCGCAAGACCGGTCGCCTGGATCGCCGATCGGGTGGTCAGGCTGACGAACAGACGAGTCGATTCATCGCGTTTGGCCGCGACCACCGGGCTGCGCAGGGTGTCGGCGAAGAGCAGATTGCCTTTGCGTGGATCGGAATCGATAATGCCGACCAACGCGCGCACGGCATTAGCCACCTTCTCGGGCAACTCCTCGCCCACCGCGAAACCAGCGAGGGTCTTCTCGGCGATCTCGGCAATCACCCCGTCGTACGTCGCCGCCACCAGATCGTCGACACCGGTGAAGCTCTCATAGAAATAGCGCGGCGTGAGTTCGGCGCGGGCACAGATGCCCCGGACTGTCACCGCCCCCGCCTCCGATTCGGCCAGCAGGTCCAGCGTCGCCTCGATCAGCGTCGCGCGGCGGCGGGACACACGAGTGTCCCCGGTTTCGCCGCCATAGGCCCGTAGCGGCGTCTCGGTCAGGGGATCAGACGCGGTCACCCCACCATCTTGACACTCGACGGCAGTCCGCGTTGAATCGATGCCAATAAGTGGCAACGTTTGTTATCAGATGATTGGAGTGGAGATGCCCGCAGAAGCCGTGACCCGCCAGCAGGCGGACACCCTCGCCGTAGGCGCCGAGAACATGCCGCGGTCCCGGCGCGAAGAACTCGACCGCGCCGAGGTTTCCGACCTCGACATGATCGGTCTCGCGCTGCTCGCGGGCCCCGCCAATGTGATCATGCAACTCGCCGTTCCCGCCGTCGGCTACGGCGTGTACGAGAGCACCGTCGAATCAGGCAACCTGTTCAAACATCCGGTCAAACGCGCCCGCACTACGCTGACCTACCTCGCGGTGGCCGGCATGGGCAGTCCCGAAGTGCGCAAGGCCTACCGGCAGGCGGTGAACAAGTCGCACGCCTACGTGCGGTCCAGCGACGACAGCCCGGTGAAATACAACGCCTTCGATCCGCAGCTGCAGTTGTGGGTGGCCGCCTGCCTGTATCGCGGCTGGGAAGACATCCAGCGCATCTATGGCGATCCGGCGAAGATCACCGAGGAGGCCTACCAGCAGGGCGCCGTCATGGGCACCACCCTGCAGATGCCACGCGACATGTGGCCAGCCACGCGCGCCGACTTCGAGGCGTATTGGGACCAGACCGTCGCCGAACTGGAGATCGACGACACCATCCGCACCTACCTGATGCGCATCGTCGGAATGGACCTTGGCCTGCGGCCCCTCAGCCGGGTGGCGACGTGGTTCTCCAAAACCATGACCTTCGGATTCCTCCCCGCGGACTTCCGCACCAAGATGGGCGTCGAGATGTCCCCCGCGCAGCGACGCTTCTTCGACACCCACAACCGCATCGCGCGGGTGGCGCTCAGGTTCATGCCGACGCCGATCCGAGTGTTCCCGTTCAATCTGCTTCTCGCCGACCTGAACTGGCGCCGCCGTACCGGCCGCCCCCTGGTCTGATCGAACCGCGATCCGCCCACCACTGCTCGACCGACGGCGGGGACGTCGTGGTCACTTCAAGTCTTTGAGGGCTGTCCGATCCAGATCAGCGATGCTCGTGTGCCCGGACAAGCCGAGCGTCAGATCCAGCTCGGCCAGAATGTTCGCCACCGCGTCCCGCGCACCGTCGGCACCGCCGAGGGCAAGGCCGTACATGTGCGGTCGGCCGATACAGACGGCGTCGGCACCGAGCGCGAGGGCTTTGAAGACATCGGCACCGGTGTAGAAACCCGAATCGACGAGGATCCTCGTCTGCCCCCCGACCGCCTCGACGACGTCGATCAGGGCATCGGTCGACGAGATCTCGCCGTCGATCTGCCGCCCGCCGTGATTGGAGACGATGAGGCCGTCTATTCCGAGTTCGACCGCCTGGCGCGCATCGTCGGGATGCAAGATGCCTTTGAGCACGATCGGTAGCGTCGTCTTCCGCCGAAGCGAGGCGATGTCGTCCCAGGTCAGCGCCGGGTTCGAGTAGATGTCCAAGAAGGTCTGCACCGCCGCCCGCGGTTGCGGGGCGGTCAGATTCTTTTTGAGATCGCCGGGCACGTTCTTGGCGATCAAGAAAAGCGTCTTGACCGCACCGAGGGAGATCTCCGGCTTCTCGGCCGGCGTGCCCTTCATCCGCTCGGCGACGATCTCCCAGAACGACGGATCCGAGGTGTACTGATCGATGCCCTCGGCCCGGGCGAAGGGGAGCGAACCGAGGTTAAGATCCTGCGGACGCCAGCCCAACATGGTGGTGTCCAGGGTGACCGTCAGGGCGGCCGCACCCATCTTCTCCGCGCGCGCGATGAGGCTGTCGACGAGGCGGTCATCGGTGGACCAGTACAGCTGGAACCAGCGCGGCGCATTCGGCGTCACCGCGTCCATGGCGGCGGCCACCTCTTCCATCGGCGCGCAGCCCTGGTTGGAGAAAATGTACGGCACACCGAGCTGCGCAGCCGCTCGCCCGATGTGTACGTCGGCGTCCGGATACGCGAGCGCTCCCGCGCCCACCGGCGCGAAAAGCACTGGCGCAGAAAGCTTTTGGCCGAAGAGTTCGATCTCCATCGTCCGCTGGCTCACGTCACGCAAGACGCGCGGGACAATCGCCCACCGGTCCAGCGCGACTCGGTTTGCCGCCATAGTGCGGCCCTCGCCTGCGCCGCCAGCGATGTACGCCCAGCCACGCCGCGACATTGTGGCCTTCGCCCGACGTTCCAATTCAGCGAAATCCGTAGGGACAGTGGGCTTCCGTCCGTGAATCCCGGCCGTATAGACCTCGTTCTGCCGGGACCTCCCCCAGTTCCCGGCCACCAGGTTCACCGAGACCATCTCACCGTCCTTCGCACTCAGGATTCGTCGCGCTGCAGATAGAAGTAGAAGTGCCGATCACGAACCAGTGAGGTCTTGCCGTTCATGATCCCCATCAGGGTCTGGTCGTCGACCCGCTTGAAATGATCGATCACCGGCTGGCCGTCGTAGACCATCGAAGCCGTCACCTCGCCGCGGAACTCGACCGGCCAGAGGCTGGCCTCACCGTTCCCGAGCTCGGTGTTGGAGTACAGATGCCCTTCGGTGTCGCGGCAGACCATCGGGGCGACCTCGTAGCGCGAGCGGAACCACTTGCCGTGCCAGGAGACCTTCGCCAGCTGTCCGTCCATCGCATGCCCGGACGGAAGTTCACCGCCCCGCCAGTCCCCCAAGATCTCGTCGACGGTGACGGTCGGCAGGTGCGCCCAGATCGCATCGAGCTCGGCGGGCTCGCTGATGTGCTGCGACTCCATCCGCTCGAAGAACCGTTCTACTGCCTGTTCATAGGTCAGGGTCATTCGACTGTCTCCTCCTGCTCCGGTGCCCGATCGCCGAGCTCGCCATCAATCGCCGGGCCCGCCATCTGCGGTGCCCGCGAGAAAACCATCTCCTCGGTGACGTCGTATCGGCGGGCGTCCCAGGCATCGACGGCGGCGTTGTGCCGCACCTGCCAGGGAGCTCGGTCTCCGGCCTTGGGGAGCCGGGTCCCGGCGCGCTTGATGTAGCCGGAGTCGAGCTCGAAGAAGGCGTGCGCTGGCGGCTCGGCGCCGTGCAGGGACGGATAGGCCCGGGTGTAGCCGCGCTCGCGCATGTACGCGATCAGTTCGGCGACGGCCTTGCTGGTGAGATCCACGCGCAGCGTCCACGAGGCATTCGTATAGCCGACCGACCAGGCGAAGTTCGGGACGTCGTTGAGCATGTAGGCGCGATAGCCGTAATGCTCGCTAGGATCCACCTCGACGCCGTCGACCGACACGTCGATTCCGCCGAAGGCCACCAGGTCGAGTCCGGTCGCAGTGATGATGATGTCGGCGACCAACTCCCGACCACCGGTGAGCGCGATGCCGGTCGGGGTGAACTTCTCAATGGTGTCGGTCACGACCTCAGCCTTGCCATCGGCGATCACCTTGTAGAGATCACCGTCGGGAATGACGCAGAGCCGCTGATCCCACGGATCATAGGTCGGCTTGAAGTGCAGGTCGACGTCGTAGTCGTCAGGCAGATAGTGAGTTGCCATGCGCCGCAATATCTTCCGCGATGCGTTGGGCCATCGCTTGGCGACCAGAAAAGGCACCATGGTCAACAGCGTGTTCCGGTGACGGGTGACGTCGTGCGCCAACTGCGCGGGCAGCACCCGCTGCGCCAGCTTGGTCATCGGGTCCACCGAACCGCGCGCAAACATGTAGGTCGGCGATCGCTGGAGCATAGTGACGGTCCCCGCGGTATCGACCATGGCAGGCACCAACGTCACCGCCGTCGCCCCGCTTCCGATCACGACGATCTTCTTCCCGGCGTAGTCGAAGTCTTCCGGCCAGAACTGCGGGTGCACGATCTGCCCGGTGAAGTCGGCCTCGCCGGGGAACTCCGGGCGGTAGCCCGCGTCGTACCGGTAGTACCCGGTGCATGCGTAGAAGAAGCGGGCGGTGACGGTCTGCGGTTCCCCCTCGACCAGCAGATCGACGCTCCACAGGTCAGTCTCGGTGGAGAAGTCCGCCGCGAGCACCTGGGTGCGGAACCGAATGTGCGGATAAATCCCGAAGTCGCGGGCCGTGGTCTCCAGATAGTCACGGATCTCGCCGCCTTCGGCGAACGTCCGGGTGCCGCGCCACGGGTTCCACGGGAAGCTGAGCGTGAAGATGTCCGAATCGCTGCGCACACCGGGGTAGCGAAACAAATCCCAGGTGCCGCCGATGCGATCGCGCTGTTCAACGATGAGGTACTTCAGCTCCGGGTTTCGCTCGGTCAACCGGTAGGCGGCGTCGATCCCGGAAAGCCCGGCCCCCACGATCAGGAGGTCGTAACTCTCAATGTCGTTCTGCGACACACTCTTCCCTTCTCTTCAGGCAGACTTCGGCGTCTTCGCCGCCGTCTTCTTGGCAGCCTTTTTCGCAGTTGCCTTCTTGACAGGCCCCGTTGTGGCGGCTGCCTTCGGTTCGGCGCCAGATTCCACTCCGGCCCGGTCCTTCACCGAGGCCCGCAACGCGGCAAGCAGATCGGCCACTTCGTCGTCGTCGGCGGTTGGCTTCTCGGCAGTATCCGGGAAGGCCTGCGCGCCAGCAGCTTTCGCTTCAATGAGCTTAGCGAGTTCCTGCTCGTACACATCCTGATACTGATCGGGATCGAAGTCCGTGGCCATCGTCCCGATCAGCGACGAGGCCATCTCCAGCTCCTGCGGACGGATCTCGACATCGTCATCGAGGAACGCAAAGTCGGGTTTGCGAACCTCGTCCGGCCACCGCAGCGTCTGGAGCGTGATCACCTTGTCGACGACGCGCAGGGCCGCCAGCGATGTCCGGCTGCGCAGGGTGAACGTGGCAATCGCGAGACGATCAGCGCTCGCCAGCGCCTGCGCAAGCAGTGTGTACGCCTTGGGCGACTTAGACGACGGCTCCAGATAGTACGGCTTATCGAAGTAGATCGGATCGACCTGGTCAGCGGGTACGAACTCGATGATTGAAATTTCCGGGCTGCGGTTTACCGGTAGCGTCGCGAGGTCTTCTTTGGTGAGGATGACGGGCTTTCCCGCGTCACTCTCGTAGGCGTTGGCAAGGTTGGCGTAGTCGACCTCGACGTCCGTGCCCTCCCGGACCCGCCGGTACCGGATCCGGGTGCCGTCCTTCGCGTCGACCTGATGCGAGGTGCGGTCGTGACTCTCGATCGCCGAATAGACCTTCACCGGCACATTGACGAGCCCAAAGCTGAGATCACCCTTCCAGATGGAACGCATGAGTTCACACCGCCTTTCCGATCGACCGTCGGGGCTACTGCCAGACCCAGAAGTCCACGGCCTTGCTGGCGCCGAGGAAGCCGTAGCCGAGGTAGACACCGTTGGGCAGGCGCCGTAGTTCGTCGTGCGCGAAGGGCAGTCCGCTCCGTCGGTAATCGATGCGGATCACCCGCTTACCGTCGAGAACCGAACGCGCATAGTAGACATCGGCGGGCAGGACCTCGCCGCCGAAGGCCCGATTCGTGAGCCATCCACGATGGAAGGTCTTTCCGGCCCAGATCGCTGACGCCGCCGAGGACGCCGCAACATTCGGACCGCCGACGGGCCGGGTCTGACCGTTCATCGTGCCCATCGGCATCTTCGCGGCTTCCGCGGCGGTGAAGAGCCGGTCGAACTGGCCCTGAGTGCAGCTCTCGCGCAGCGCGGCGGCGGTCAGCGCGGCTGCGCTGCGGGCGTTGACGTTGCCGGGACACTGCGGCGCAGCCTCGGCGGGGGCGACGATAGTCACCGCACCCGCGCCGAGCGCCACGGCGGCCAGTGCACTCGCCAGCAGGTTCCGGTGGCCGCTTCTCATGATTCCGCCTTTCACGTCAAACCAATTCGGAGGATCGGGGTGCTCTCCACCGTAGGCGGCTCGGCCCGGGATGGGAACAGGTGAGAATAGGATTCATGAGCAGATCCGATGTGGAAGTGGACGGCCATGCGATTGCGCTGACCAATCTCAACCGCGTCCTCTACCCTGCTGCCGGAACCCGGAAGTACGATGTCATCGCCTACTACCTGGCGATCGCCGACGCGATCTTGCCGCATGTGGCCTCCCGCCCGGTCACCCGCAAGCGATGGCCGTCGGGCACCAGTTCCGCACCGTTCTTCGAGAAGACACTGCCCGCGGGGTCACCGGCGTGGATCCCGCGGTTCACCATCGAGCACGCCAGCGGCGACAAGACCTATCCGGTGGCGACCAACGCCGCGACACTCGTCTGGTTTGCGCAGATGGCGGCCCTAGAGCTCCACGTCCCACAGTGGCGCATCGACCTGTCGTCAGACACCGGAGACCACCCGGAGCGCCGCACCCGGCGGCTGGTTCTCGATCTGGATCCGGGTCCGGACGTCCCGTTATCTCAGTGTGGACAGGTCGCGCTGATCATCCGCGACGTGCTGACGTCGGCGGGGATGGCGTCGTATCCGGTGACCAGCGGAGGCCACGGAATCCACGTCTACGCCCGCCTGCCCGCGACAGTGCGCGCAGACTCCGCCCGCGCCGTCGCCAAGGAAATCGCGACGTCACTGGAGCAGGCCTATCCCGACGACGTGACCGCCTCGATGAGTAAGGCAGCGCGGCCCGGAAAGATCTTTGTGGACTGGAGCCAGAACAGTGCCGCGAAGACCACGCTGGCGCCGTATTCGCTGCGCGGCCGGGAGTTCCCGTGGGCGGCTGCGCCGCGGGAGTGGACCGAGCTCGCCGCACCGGATCTAACGCAACTGCAGTATCGGGAAGTACTCGATCGGTTCACCGAATCCGGCGACCTGCTCGCCGGCTTGGACCTCGCTCCGAGTGCGGAATCGCCCGACGGCGTCGTCGATCTCGGCAGCTATCGCCGGAGCCGGACCGGCACAACGACGGCCCGACCCAGCGGTCCGCCACCCGGCCAGCCACGTGCACCGGAGGCCGCGCCCGCGGCCGCCGCAGCCACCCCGTTACGACCTATGCTCGCCGTCGACGAGTCGATCGAGCAGCTCGGGTCCGACGACTGGGCGTTCGAGGGCAAGTGGGACGGCTACCGGATCCTGGCCCGATTCGCCGACGGCAGACTGACGCTGCGCTCACGATCCGGGATCGACATGACGGCCGACTTCCCCGAACTCGCTGCGCTGGGCGAGGCACTGCACGGCCACGACGCGGTACTCGACGGCGAGGTGGTGGCCGTCAACGCGGCCGGGCAGGCGGACTTCACGCTACTTGCCGGCCGCCGTCGCCGACCCGACGAGTACCAACTGAAGATGTTCCTCTTCGACATCCTCGCACTCGACGGAACCAACCTGGAGAACACGCCGTGGGAACGACGGCGCGCGGTGCTCGAATCACTGGCGCCACTGTTCGACGGCGTCCCCGCCGTCGAGGTCCCACCGGTGCTCAACGGCGACGCCGGCTTCGCCGTCGGTGAGGCTCGGCGCCATGGCTGGGAGGGAGTCGTGGCCAAGCGCCGGTCCGCGCCCTATCGGCAGGGCGCGCGGAGCCCCGACTGGCGCAAGCAGAAGAACTGGAACGACGTCGAAGTCGTGATCGGCGGCTTCCGCTACGGCCGCGAGGGCACCGCGAAGACGCTCGGATCGGTGATCGTGGGTCTGCCCGAGGAGAACGGCCTGCGCTATGTCGGCCGCGTCGGCACCGGCTGGACCCAGGCCCAAGCCGCGGAGATCCTCGCCGAGCTCAAGCCGCTCGCCATCAGCCGGTGCCCCTTCCTCGGCGGCATCGACACCCCGGTCGCCTCGAGTGCAACGTGGGTACTGCCGAAATTGGTGGCCGACGTCCAGTTCCTGGATTGGACGTCGACCGGACACTTGCGACATCCATCGTGGCGCGGCATCCGACGCGACAAACTGCCCGGCGACCTGCAGGGAGACCTGTAGGGAGACCTGTAGGGAGACCCCACCGGAGCCTCCTTCACTGACACCGAGCGAAGCTCCGTGGACCAATGGACCACGGAGCTCACCCCAGTGCCAGCGAACCTGCCGGAGACTCGACCGCCGGACCATTCGCCGGGCGGGACAATCAGCTCAGGTGATGCACCTCCTGCAGGCCGTACACCGGGGTGTCGATCCCCTCGTAGCGAGCCTTGAGTTGCAATGCGAGGTACAGCGAATAGTGGCGCGACTGATGCAGATTGCCGCCATGGAACCACAGACCCGGCTGCTGGGTGGGCTTCCACATGTTGCGCTGTTCGCCCTCCCACGGGCCGGGATCCTTGGTGGTCTCCGAACCCAGACCCCACACCTTGCCCACCCGGTCGGCCACGTCCTGGCCCATCAGGTCGGCGGCCCAGCCGTTCATCGAGCCGTAGCCGGTCGCGTAAACGACGACGTCGGCCGGTAGTTCGGTGCCGTCGGTGAGCACCACCGAGTTCTCGGTGAGGTGGTCGACGCCGCCCTTGGCGAGCTTGATGGTGCCATCGGCCACCAGATCGCAGGCGCCGACATCGATGTAATAGCCCGAGCCGCGGCGCAGGTACTTCATGAAGAGCCCCGAGCCATCGTCGCCGAAGTCGAGGTCGAATCCGGCGGCCTCGAGCGCAGCGTAGAAGTCCTTGTCCCGCTCGCGAATCTGGTCGTACAGCGGGATCTGGAACTGATGCATGATCCGGTAGGGCAGCGACGCGAAGGTGTAGTCAGCCTTCTTGGTAGTCATCCCGTCCTGGACGGCCTGCTCGCTGTACAGCGCGCCCAGACCGATCTCCATCAGCGAATCGGACTTGACGATGTGCGTCGAACTGCGCTGCACCATGGTGGTGTCGATGCCCGACTCCACCAGCGCCTTGCAGATGTCGTGCGCCGAGTTGTTGGCGCCGATCACCACGACCTTCTTGCCGACATAGTCATCGGGTCCGGGGTGGGCGCTGGAGTGGTGCTGCTCGCCGGCAAAGACGTCCTGACCCGGGAAGCTGGGCACATTCGCTTTGCCCGACATGCCGGTCGCCAGCACCAGTTGAGTGGGGTGCAGGGTCAGTTCCTCACCGTCGTGATTGACCTGCACCGTCCACACTCCGGCCGCCTCGTCGTACGACGCCGACGTGCATTCGGTGCGCGACCAGTACGGCACCTCCATGACCTTGGTGTAGAACTCCAGCCAGTCGCCGACCTTGTCCTTCGGGGCAAAGACCGGCCAGTTGGCCGGGAACGGCAGGTACGGCAGGTGGTCGTACCAGACCGGATCGTGCAGGCAGAGCGACTTGTACCGCTTGCGCCATTGGTCGCCGGGACGGTCGTGCTTGTCGACGACGAGGGCGGGTACGCCGAGCTGGCGCAGCCGCGCGCCGAGAGCGATGCCGCCCTGGCCGCCCCCGATGACCAGCACATAGGGCTGCACGGCGCGGCCCAGTTCGTCCAGTTCGTCCTCGCGCCGCTGCGCCCACGACCGCTGGTCTGGATCTGCCCCGTGCACCGCACCGAGCGGGCGGGTGAAGCCGGCGGGTTCCTCGTGCCCGGTGAGTTCCTGCAGCGTGGTGAGCAGGGTCCACCCTTCGTCGGCGCCGTCGGGGCCCGGCTTGATCCGGAGGTGCCCCTCGCCGCGCCCCACTCTGGTCTCAAAGGCGATGAAGGCTTCCGCGACACCATCGGTATCGGTCGCCGGTTCGGTGGTGTGCCAGCCCGTCGGCCCGGTGTCGGCGAGCCGGTCGGTGAGCATCGCGGCGATCTCGTCGCGGCCCTCCGATGTCTTCAGGTTCCAGGTGAAGGCCACCAGATCTCGCCAGTAGCTGTCGACGGCGAACATTTCGGCGGCGGCCTGGGCGTCACCGGCGGTCAACGCGGCCGAGAAGCCGGTCAGCCAGGCATCGACCCGGTCCTGGGCGCTCGGGGCGCCGGCGGTGGTCTCTGGTTCCAGGGTTTGCGTCACGGGAGCTCCTTGCATCGGGGGACTGCGTATCGGGGGGACTGCGGGTGGTGGGGACTTCGGGTAGTGATTCACCGAGCGGGGGTGATTCAGATCACGCTCGGCGCTTGTCAGCAAGCAGACTCCCCGGCCACTGCTGGCGGCAAGGGATGCAGCCGGTTGCAGCACGTTTCGGTTGACGGATCCACGCGCTGAGCGCACTCTCGGATGTGACCGCACACACACCGATGAAGGAGGGGCGAATGTCGCTGCCGCTACTGCCCGAGCCAGCCTTGGCCGCCGGCGACGATCCGCGAGCCTTCGCCGCCGTGCTGCATGCCGTCTACGACGCCGAGATGGCCGGACAGAAGCCGCCTGCCCGGCCGCGCTCGGTGATCGGCGAGTCGTGGGCTCGGGTCCGCGAAGCGGGCGTACGGCCCGACGTCGACACCACCGCGCCGGTCCTCGATCCGATGGAGCTGCAGGAACGACGAGCCGCCTCCGGCCTCAGCGAACTCCTCGAGCCGCTGATGCACCACCTGGACACCCTGATCGTCGACGGCGAGAACATCCTGGTGGTCGCCGATACCGCGGGCCGAGTCCTGTGGCGTAACGGGGTGAACCGGGTGCTGCACCGCGCCGACCGGCTCGGTTTCACCGAGGGCGCGTCCTGGTCGGAGCAATCGGTGGGAACCAACGCCATCGGCACCGCACTGGCGTCCGGCCGCGCGGTCCAGGTCTTTTCCGCCGAACACTTCGTCCGCAGCCATCACGGGTGGACCTGCGCGGGCGCACCGATCCGCGATCCGCGCTCGGGTGCGGTGCTCGGCGCGATCGACGTCAGCGGCCCGGCGGCCACCATCCATCCGACCACCCTCGCACTGGTAGACACGGTCGCCAAGCTCGCCGAGTCCGAGCTGCGCGAAGCCCACCGGGCCCGACTCGACGAGCTCCGCGCGGTCGGTGCACCGATGCTGGCGCGCTCGGCTGGCCCAGCCTTCGTCGTCGACTCCTACGGCTGGGTCGCCGCACTCGACGCAGTGGATGCGCGTTCTCGCCTTCCGCTGCCCCGAAGCACGACGGCCGGACGCCACTACCTGCACGGGATCGGCGACTGCGAGCTGGAACCTATGCCCGGCGGCTGGCTCGTCCGGGTCGCCGAGGCGGACTCGACGTCGGGCGAGGTGCGCGTCGAACTGGTGACCGGTGACGCTCCGCTGGTCCGCGTCTCCGGTGCGACCGGAACGTGGGTCCATCGCCCGTCACCACGGCATGCCCAGTTGCTGGCCCTACTGGCCCACCACCCGGACGGTCTCAGCGCGGCGCAACTGTCCGAGCATTTGTTCGGCAATCCGACGCAACGGATCGCGGTGCGTTCGGAGATGTCCCGGCTGCGTAAACATCTGGGCGGACTCCTGGCGGCCAACCCCTATCGTTTCGCCGAGGGAGTGGTCGCGACCACGTCGTAGCTTCCGCGGCGAAAGTCACGCACCTTCGGGTTGCCCCTTGCCACCGGGTTGCCGCTAGCCTGGACAGTGGTCTGCGTCGGCATGGCCGATCGGCGCACGAAGGGGTTCAGCGATGGTGGTCGTCGCACAGATCAGCGACCTGCATTTCAACGGGACCCCCGCCCACCGCGACCGTATCTCCGCCGTCCTGGACTACGTTCATTCCACCGTCGGCGACCGGGTTGCGGCCCTGCTGGTGACTGGCGACCTGACCAACGACGGCACGGCCCGCGAGTACGCCGAGGCAGCCGCGCACCTACAGTCCCATCTGCCGATTCTGACGTTGCTGGGCAATCACGACGACCGCGCCGCCTATACGACGATCCGTGACGGCGCCCCCTGCACCGATCCGGTGAATTCGGTGGTGCGCCTGGAGGACCTGTTGATCGTCGGACTGGACTCGTCGATCCCGGGAGAGTCCGCCGGTCGCCTCGAGGAGACCTCCCTCGCCTGGGCCCGCGCACAGATCGCCGCCGCTGGCGAGGTCGACGTCCTGCTCACCTGGCATCACCCGCCGGCGGATCTGGGTATGCCGCACATGGATTCACGCAAGCTCCACGACGTCGAGCGGGCCGCCGCACTCGTGACCGACCACCCCAACGTGGTGGGCGTGGTGACCGGACACGCGCACACGCCCGCCGCCACGGTCTTCGCCGGCCGCCCGCTGATCGTGGCGCCCGGCGTCGCCTCGACGCTGAACCTGCCGTGCGAATCCGATGGCTGGGTCAACGAATCCCAGGGACCGGGTCTGGCCTTGCACGTGATCGAGAACCACCGGATGACCACCCATTTCCGCGTCCTGGGCCGCTGGTGAGCCTGGACGCCCGCCGCGCCCCCACCGGAATCGAGTGCACCGAGGCGGTCTGCCGAGGCTCGAAGAGTGATCTGGAACGCACATCTCCCCCCTACTGGGCCGTCGGGTCTACCTTCTCCCCATGGACCCCACCATCGCGCCCGCCATCGCAGAGGAACTATTCCGTCGGTGGAACGAGCCGCACCGACGCCATCACAACCAGCAGCACCTCGACGAGGTTCTCGCGGCACTGCAAACTGTCCGCGCGGATGGGCTCGACTTCGCCGAGCGTCCCGTCGTGCTCGCCGCCTGGTTCCATGACGCGATCTATCAACCACTCCGCGCTGACAACGAGCAAGCGTCCGCGGACCTCGCCCGTGAGCTCCTGGCCGACGACCCCGATCGCGACGAGGTCGCCCGCCTCGTCGTACTGACTGCTCAGCACCGTCCAGAGCCCGGCGACCGCAATGGCATCGCCCTGTCCGACGCCGACTTCGCGGTACTCGGGTCAAGTCCGGAGCGCTATGACGAGTACGCACTCAACGTCCGCGAGGAGTTCCACCAAGTACCGGACGACCTCTTCCGCAGCGGACGCAGCGGACTGCTCGCCGAGTTTCTGGAACGCGATCACATCTTCGCGTCCGCACCCGCACACCAGCGCTGGGAGGCGCAGGCGCGCGCCAATATCGGCCGCGAGCTCGTTCAGGCAGATGCCGAACGCCGCCGTCAGGTGTCATCTGGTGACAACTGACGGCGGCGTTTAGCTCAGCCCGTGGACCTACAGCGCGGCGATGATGTCTTCGACGCGGTCCTTCGCGTCGCCGAACAGCATCTGGGTGTTGTCCCGGAAGAACAGCGGGTTCTGGACACCGGCGTAACCGGCGGCCATCGAGCGCTTGAAGACGATGACGTCGCGCGCGTTCCACACTTCCAGGACCGGCATGCCGGCGATGGGCGAGGTCGGATCCTCCGACGCGGCCGGGTTGACCGTGTCGTTGGCGCCGATCACCAGGACGACGTCAGTGTCCGAGAAATCGCCGTTGATCTCATCCATCTCTTCGACGATGTCGTACGGCAGCTTCGCCTCGGCGAGCAGTACGTTCATGTGGCCGGGAAGTCGACCGGCAACCGGGTGGATACCGAACCGGACAGCAATGCCCTTGGCCCGCAGCTTCGCGGTCAGGTCGGCGACCGGGTACTGCGCCTGGGCGACGGCCATACCGTAACCCGGGGTGATGATCACCGACGAGGCGTTCGACAGCAGCTCGGCGACGCCGTCCGCCCCGATCTCGCGGTGCTCGCCGTAATCGGTGTCGTCGGACGCGGGAGCCGCGATACCGAAGCCACCGGCGATCACCGAGATGAACGAGCGGTTCATCGCCTTGCACATGATGTAGCTCAGGTAGGCACCCGAGGAACCGACCAGCGCACCGGTCACGATCAGCAGGTCGTTGCCGAGCAGGAAGCCCGACGCGGCCGCGGCCCAACCGGAGTACGAGTTCAGCATGGACACGACAACCGGCATATCGCCGCCGCCGATCGAAGCAACCAGGTGCCAGCCCAGGAACAGGGCCAGGGCAGTGATCACCGCAAGCAGCACGTAGCCGGTGGTGTCGTCCTTGACGTCACGCGCCACATAGCAGGCGGTGAGCGCGGCAAAGACGACGATCGAGCCGACGTTGATGAAGTTCTTGCCCGGCAGCATGAGCGGTGCAGATTTGATGCGCGCCGACAGCTTCAGGTTAGCGACGATCGAACCGGTGAAGGTGACCGCACCGATGAAGATACCGATCGCGACCTCGGCGCCGTGTATACCGACGAGCGCACCGTAGTCGGCGTCAAGCGGGTCGGCGTGGACACCGGCGATGGCGCCGTTCCAGCCGATGAGCACTGCGGCCAGACCGACGAACGAGTGCAGCAGAGCGATGAGCTCAGGCATGCCGGTCATCTCGACGACCTTGGCGCGCCACAGACCGATCAGAGCGCCGATCACGATCGCCCCGATCAGCAGACCGATCGGCAGCCACTTACTGAACGAGACGGTGCCGAACTCGAGGTGATCGACGTCGTTGACCATCATGGTGATGGTCGCGACCAGCGCAATAGCCATACCGGCCATACCGTAGGTGAGGCCACTCTTAGCGGACTCATGCTTGCTCAGACCGGCTAGTGACAGGATGAACAGCAGCGAAGCGACGATGTACGCCGCGACAGTCATAGTTGCGATAGTCATGATGCGTCAGGCCCCCTTGCTGAACATGGACAGCATGCGACGGGTGACCGCGAAGCCACCGAAGACGTTGATGGACGCGAGCAGAATCGCGATGGTCGACAGCACCAGAACTGTGGTGTTGGTCGTGGCCAGCTGCAGTATCGCGCCCACGACCACCACGCCGGAGATGGCATTGGTGACCGACATCAGCGGAGTGTGCAATGCATGCGCCACGTTCCCGATGACGTAGTAGCCGATCACGATCGCCAGCATCAGCACGGTGAAGTGCCGCGGGATATCTCCCGGAGCGAAGGCGTTGACTAGGAAGAAGGCGACGATACCCAGGAGCACCAGGCCGACCTTCTTGCCCGCCGACATCGGCTCCTTCGCGGGAGCGACCTCGACGGCGGCGGCCGGCGCGGTCTTCGGCGCGGCCGACACCTGCACCGGGGGCGGGGGCCACATGCCCTCGCCGTCACGGGTCACGGTGATACCGCGCTGCACCACGTCGTCCATGTCGAGCGTCAGCTCGCCGTTCTTCTCCGGCGTCAGCAGCTTGAGCAGGTTGACGATGTTGGTGCCGTAGAGCTGAGAGGTCTGTGCGGCCAGACGTCCAGCCAGATCCGTATATCCCAGAATGGTCACCCCATTCGCGGTGACGACCTTCTCGTCGGTGACGGTGCCCGCGGCGTTGCCGCCGTTCGCTGCCGCCATATCGACGATCACCGAGCCGTGCTTCATGCCGGCAACGGCGTCGGCAGTGATCAGTTCCGGCGCGGGACGGCCGGGGATCAGCGCGGTGGTGATGACGATGTCGGCGGCGCGGGCCTCCTCGTCGTACATCGACGCGGTAGCGGCCACCTGTTCGGCGGTCATCTCCTTGGCGTAACCGTCCTCGGACTTCTCCGCCTCGAAGTCGACCTTGACGAACTCCGCGCCCATCGACTCGACCTGCTCGGCCACCTCCGGGCGCACGTCGAAGGCACGCACAATGGCGCCCATCGCCGAGGCGGCACCGATCGCGGCCAGACCGGCCACCCCGGCACCCACCACAAAGACGCGGGCCGGCGGGATCTTGCCCGCGGCGGTCACCTGTCCGGTGAACATCCGGCCAAACTCGTGGGCGGCCTCGACCACGGCACGGTAGCCCGCGACGTTGGCCATCGAACTCAGCACATCCATCGACTGAGCACGCGATATGCGCGGCACCGCATCCATGGCCAGCGCAGTCACGCCCGCGGCCGCGAGCTTCTCCACCAGTTCGGGATTACGGGCCGGGGCCATCATCGAAATCAGCACGGCGCCGCGGCGCATGCGCGCGATCTCCTCGTCGCTCGGAGCGTTCACC
>NZ_JBAQWU010000311.1:0-5475 GCF_049299075.1 Gordonia sp. (in: high G+C Gram-positive bacteria) | reverse complement strand
CGACTACACCATCGTCGACAAGAACGCCGATGTCGGGGGCAGCTGGCACGAGAACGTCTACCCGGGCTGCGGAGTGGACACTCCCAGCTACCTGTACGCGTTGTCCTTCGATCCGAAGCCGGACTGGACCGACTACTTCGCGAGCCAGGAGGAACTGGCCGGCTACTGGCGCGAACTGGCCGAACGGCACGGGGTGGTCGATCACGCCCGGTTCTCTACACGGGTTCGTCAGGCCCGGTTCGACGAGGCCGCGTCGCGATGGGAAGTGACCGTCGAGTCGGTCGACACGCCGGGCGAGACGGAGGTGCTGACCGCCGACGTGGTGGTGAGCGCGGTGGGTCTGCTGAATCAGCCTGCGACTCCTGAACTCCCCGGTCTCGAGGAGTTCACCGGCGTGGTCCGGCACACCGCCGAATGGGATCGGTCGATCGATCTGTCCGGAAAAAGGGTCGCGGTCGTGGGCACCGGTGCGAGCGCCATGCAGTTCGTTCCCGCCGTGGCCGATACCGCCGAGCGCGTCACCGTCTTCCAGCGGACGCCGCAGTGGGCGATGCCGCATCCCCTCAAGGGGCGATCGGTGTCGGAGGCCGTGCACTTCCTCAACGCACACGTGCCGTACTACCTGGCGTGGTACCGGGCCCGACTCTTCTGGCGGATGGGCGACAAGGTCTGGAAGTTGCTCCAGGTGGACCCGGACTACCCGCACCTCGGCCGCGCGGTCAACCGCGCCAACGATCGCCTGCGCGAGAACCTCACCGCCTACATTCAGCACCAGCTCGACGGGCATCCGGAGCTGCTGGCGCAGTCGGTGCCCGAGTACCCGCCGTACGGCAAGCGTCTGCTGATCGATGCAGGCTGGTTCCGGTCGCTGACCAGAGACGACGTCGATCTGGTGACGAGCTGGATCGACCGCATCACGCCGACGGGGGTCCGCACCGCCGACGGCGACGAGATCCCCGTCGATGTCCTGGTGCTCGCGACCGGTTTCAAGGCCGTCGACGTCCTCGGCTCGTTGGACGTCCGCGGCCGGGAGGGCCGGACGCTCCGCGAGGTCTGGGGAGAAGGCGACGGTCGCGCGCACCTCGGGATCTCGATCCCCGGTTTCCCCAACTTCTTCTGCCTCTACGGACCGAACACGAACACCGGCCACGGCGGCACGGTGATCGCAGGCACCGAGATGCAGGTTCAGCACGTCACCGCACTCCTGAGCCGGATGATCGACGAGCGACTCGCCACGGTGGAAGTCCGGCAGGAGTCGCACGATCGGTACAACGACGAACTGGATGCGGCGCTGGAGCAGACCGTCTGGCACTTCGGCGGGACGAGCACTTACTACCGCAATCAGCGGGGACGCATCGTCACCAACAGCCCGTGGCGCTACCTCGACTACTGGGACCGCGTGCACGAGCCCGATCACACCGACTTCGTGCTGACGTCGAGAGCCGACACCGGCCCGGCCGTCGTCGCGGCCGCCCTTCAGTAACGACCACCACCCCAGAACCGCCTGCGCCCCAGAACCAACTGCAGAGCCCGGAACCACCCGCAGAACGAGGTACCCATGACCAAGTCAGCCACGCCCCACGCAGAGTCGTTCGAGACGAAGCCGCCGGAGTCAGAGCCGTTCGAGTCCGGGGCCCTCGTTCCCGGAGTCCTGGAAGCCACGCTGCCGGCGGCCTTTCAGGCGACCGTCCGTGATCGCGGTGACCAGATCGCACTCCCGGCCTTCGGCACCGAACGCGCCTATACCTGGAACGAGTACGCCCGCGTAGTCGAGGAGATCGCGGCCGGACTGGCGGGCCTCGGCGTCGCGAGGGGCGACACGGTGGCGATCCTTTTGCCGAACTGCCCAGAGTTCCACCTGACCGACATGGCCGCCCTGCACCTGGGGGCGACGCCCTTCTCCATCTACCTGACATCGGCACCCGGGCAGATCGACTACCTGTTCGCCAACGCGGAGAACGCCGTCCTCGTCACCGAGCAGCGTTTCCTGGACGTGCTCGCGCGGGTGAACGCCCGGGTGCTGCGACACGTGGTGGTGATCGACGGTGACGCGGACTCGCCGACGACCGTCGGCGACGCGACCGTCGTCTCGATGACCCAACTGCGCGCCTCCGGTCGCCCCGGATTCGATTTCGAGGAGCGGTGGCGAGCGGTCGAGGAGACCGATCTCGCGACCCTGATCTACACCTCCGGCACCACCGGCGACCCCAAGGGCGTCGAGCTCACCCATGCCAATCTGATGTTCGTGATGAAGAGCTGCAATATCCGCTTCCCGTTCGCCACCGAGGGATCCGCTATCTCGTACCTGCCCACCGCCCACGCGGCGGACCGGGTCTTCTCCCACTACCTGGCGACGGTCACCGGTTGGCCGATCACCACCGTCGCCGATGCGACGACGGTGTTCGCCGCCGTGGCTCAGGCCCGGCCGACCTGGTTCCTGGGTGTGCCCCGAATCTGGGAGAAGCTGCGTGCGGGGCTGCTCGCCAAGTTCAACGCGCTGCCTGAGGCCGCGCGAACCCCGACCCTGGCCGCCCTGGACGCCGCAGTCGAGAAGGTTCGGCTGGAACAAGCGGGCCAACCGGTACCCGCGGAGCTGGACAAGGCCGTCGCCGACGCGGATACAACGGTCTTCGCGCCGCTCCGCGCGCAACTCGGTCTCGATCGGGTGGCTCTGCTGATGACCGGCGCTGCCCCGATACCGGTCGCGGTGCACGAGTTCTTCCTCGCACTCGGCCTGCCCCTGCAGGAGGGCTTCGGGATGTCCGAGACCGGGGCACTCGGCTTCACGAATCTGGCCACCGACATCCGGATCGGCAAGGTGGGACTCGCACAGCCGGGCACCGAGGTCCGGATCGACGTGGACGGCGAGCTGCTGCTCCGCGGTCCACACGTCATGAAGCAGTACCGCAAAGCCGCGGACAAGACGGCGGAGGCGATCGACGCCGACGGCTGGCTGCGCACCGGCGACATCGCCGAGATGGACGACGAGGGATGGGTGAGCATCGTCGACCGGAAGAAGGAACTCATCATCAACGCGGCGGGCAAGAACATGTCACCGGTCAACATCGAGGGGAAGCTCAAGAGTGCGCACCCGTTGATCGGGCAAGCCTGTGTGATCGGGGACCGGCGGCCCTACAACGTGGCGTTGCTGGTGCTGGATCCGGATGCCTCGCGGACCTTCGCCGAGCAGCACGGCCTGCCCGACGCGTCGCCGGTGACCCTGGCCGAGGATCCCGAGCTGCGGAAGGTGATCGCCGAGGCGGTGGCCTCGGCGAACGCCGAGCTGTCCAGGGTCGAGCAGATCAAGACCTACCGTCTGCTGGAGCAGGAGTGGTTGCCGGACTCGGCCGAACTGACTCCGACCATGAAGCTGAAACGGCGCGGAGTGAACGAGAAGTATGCGGCGATCATCGCCGAACTGTACGACGCGCCGAAGCCGGCGTGAAACTAACTCGAGACGAGGAACGACGATGACCACGAACCAGTCCACTCCCATCGCCGACGGTACCGCCGGCACACTTCCGCGGACGGTCGAGGAGCTCACTCCGGGGTGGCTCAGTGCCGCGCTGAGCGGCCCCGACGGTGTCGTCGAGGTGCTCGCCGCCGAGACCGAGCGGATCATCTGGGGCTCGGCGACGAAGGTGTTCCTGACCCTGCAGTTCGCGCGCAACGACCGCGACATTCCGGCCAAGATCTGCGTGAAGGGCGGATTCGACGAACGGAGCCGGGCATTCGGGCTCGGGACCGCATACGAACTGGAGGGACACTTCTTCCGCGACCTGGCGCCCGGGTTCGCGGCGGAGGTGCCGCGCGCCTTCTACTCGGCCGCAGAGCCCGATCAGGGCGTGATCATCATGGAGGACCTGACGACGTCGGGTGCCGAGTTCGGGGACCCGACCGCGCTGTGGCCGGTGGACGACGTCGCCGCGACGCTGGAGGTGCAGGCCAAATGGCATGCGGCGCTGTGGGGGACCGAACGCGGTGACCTGAACTGGCTGCCGGTCGGTGCACAAGCCGCCCGATCGGCCTTCGAGGTGATGCTGAGTCCGGAGCAGTTCTACCCGCTGCTGGCTCGCGACGAACTGCCGGAGCTGTCGCCCGGGCTGAGCGACGACGCCCGCGTGCGTGCGGCTTTCGCGGCTCTGTGGGAACTCGACGATGCCGCCGAGCACACCATCAATCACGGCGACGCGCACTTCGGTCAGCTCTATCGTCTACCGGGGCGCCTGCCGGCGTACCTGGACTGGCAGACGGCGTGCCTGGCGCCGTGGGCGCACGACGTCTCGTACTTCCTCGGGTCCGCGCTGTCGGTGGCCGACCGCCGTTCGCGGGAGCGGGATTTGTTGCGGCACTACACCGAATCGCTGGCAGCCGAGGGAGGCCCGCAGATCGGTGGCGACGACGCGTGGCACCAGTACCGGCTGCACACGCTGCACGGATTCGCCTGGATGTGTGTGCCGACCGTCATGCAGCCGGCACCGGTCGTCTCGGCGATGACCGAGCGGTACGGGGCGGCGCTGGAGGACCATGACCCGATCAGCATGCTGATCTAGCGTGGGCGGCGCAGAGATGACACGGAATGCACGACGGAACCGGACCTGGTTCATCACCGGAGCGGGCCGAGGTCTGGGCCGCGAGTTCACCCGGGCAGCGCTCGAATCCGGCGATCACGTGGCCGCCACCGCCCGCGACGTAGCGGCACTGGACGACCTCGTCGCCGAGTTCGGCGATCGGCTGGTACCGATTCGACTCGACGTGACCGACCGCGCGGCTGTCCACGCCGCCGTCGCTGAAGCGCACCGCGCGCTCGGTCGGTTGGACGTGGTGATCAACAACGCCGGCTACGGACTCTTCGGGGCGGTCGAGGAGATCAGCGAGGACCAGCTGCGAGCGCAGCTGGAGGTGAACCTCTTCGGGCCGTTCCACGTCTGCCAGGCGGTCGCACCGATCCTGCGTGAACAGAACGGCGGCCACATCATCCAGATCTCCACGGTCGGAGGCGTTCTCGCATTCCCGAACCTCGGTGGGTACCACGCATCGAAGTGGGCGCTCGAGGGGATGACCGAGTCGCTGGCCGCCGAACTGGCGCCGTTCGGAGTCCGGGTCACCCTGGTGGAACCCGGCCCGTACGGCACGGAGTGGAGCGGTGCCAGCGCGGTGCACGCGACAGAGCAGCCGCAGTATCAGCCGATGCGCACCGCGATCGCCGAGCGGGCTGCGCGTTTCCCGGCGGACTGGGATGGCGAGCCTGCGGCGGCCGGCCGGGCGATGGTCGATCTGGTCGACGCGCAGGAGCCGCCGCTGCGCGTCTTCTTCGGCGTCATGCCCGCGGCGCTGGTTCCGGACGCGTACGTGCGGCGCCTGGAGCTCTGGGAGCAGTGGCGCCCGTTGTCAGTGCAGGCCAACGGCACCTGAGCGCAGCATCGGACGCGCAATGAGGGTGGGCGACGATGATCATCGTCGCCCACCCTCATT
>NZ_JBAQWU010000310.1:0-4451 GCF_049299075.1 Gordonia sp. (in: high G+C Gram-positive bacteria) | reverse complement strand
CCAGGCAGCCGGCCGTGCCGCCGCCGACCACCACGACGTCAGTCCGGTCCGGCAGCACCCCAGCCATCAGCGGCGATCCCCGCACCCCGCGAAGACCGGCGCTAGCGCCGTGAGCCTGCGTGCTGCTACCGCACCCTGCCAGAGACCGGCCCCGTAGGCGAGGTCGTCGAGGCGGCGCATCAGCACGTAGCCGACCGGTCCGACCCCGGGCGAATCGCCCTGTTTCACTTCGGCGCGTATCCACAGCACCAGCCCCTCGGCCACCGCCAACTGCACGACGTATCGCCGGAAGCCCGGCACCGCGAGCGCCACCAGCAGAGTGATTGGCCAGTAGTGCCGCAGCAATGCCTGCGTGGCCTGCAACAGACCCCAACCGAGTGCCCGGCTCGTGGTCTGCACGGCGATCCCGCTTGCCGCGGGGATCCCGGTCAGCCGCTTTCGGGTCTGCAGCGCGGTGCGCAGTGTCAGCACGCTGGCGAGCAGGAGGCCAAGGCGGGTGCGTGTGAGCAGCCCGATCACCGCGACTGCGATCGGCAGCGTCGAGCGCACCGGCGCCGCCGTCGCGCCATGGCGTCCGGCCAGCTTGGCCGCACCGGTGCCATAGAACCGGCGACGGTCCAGTAGCGCGGCCAAAGTCTCCCGGTGGTCGTGCCGGACGTGCGCGATCGGGTCGTAGTAGACCCGCCAGCCCGCAGCGTGGGTACGCCAGCAGAGGTCGACGTCCTCGGCTACCCGCAGCGAATCGTCAAAACCCTGGAATCCGTTGCGCCGCACCACCATTGCCGCGCTGGGCACATAGGGCAGCGGACTGCCCGGGGCGACAAGCGCTTCCGAAGGCCCCATATCGAGCGCCGAATGTACATTCGCGTAGCGCGCCGCGGTGGAATCCGACGTACGGGGTGGACGGCCCACGATGCGCGGTGCCACGATCCCCACCTTCGGATCGGAGAAGTGCGCCATCAAGATGGCCAGCCAGTCCCCGGTCGGGACCGTATCGGAGTCCAAGAACGCGACGAACTCAGAGTCAGACGCGGCCAGCCCCGCATTGCGCGCGCTCGCCGGACCCCGATTTTCGTCAAACCGGATCACGGTGACGCGCTCACCCGTGGCGTAGATCGGTTCCGCCGAGCCGTCGTCGACCACGATGACCAGATTGCCGGCAAGCTGCGATAGCAGGCGGTCGATCCCGGCCTGGTTGTCGCGGACCGGAATCACCACCGTGACGAGACTCGGATCAGGTCCAGCCATCGGCCGCGGACGGCCGATGTCGGTATCGAGGAGTTTGCGCGCGAGCGCACGAGTTGCGTTGTCGCACACCGCAATCCGCCCGTCATCAGAGGTCATCCCCAGCGCGGCTTCAGACAGCTTCAGTACCCGCGTCGGCGATCCGCCCACCAGGTAGCGCAGGTCCCCGCCGGGAATGCACTGCGGATTGATCTGGACTTGGAACCCATCGGGCAGCCGGTCATCGAGTGGGCCGGTCATCGCAGCTGCCCGGTCTCGTCGACTATCCACTGTGCCATCGCGCCGATCAGTCGCGTAGCAGTCGCCGCCAGATCCCGCGCGCCGTCGCCGCTATTGGCCACCGTCGGATCTCCGAGCACCCCGTTCGGGCTGACTCCGGCGACACCGGACTCGCGCAGCTCCGCCAGCAGCACTCCGATAGGCGCGGTGTTGCCGACCTCAGCTCGGTCCATCCGGACTCTCGACGGCGAAATCTCAAGAAGCACAGAGGTTTCCGTATGACCCGCGTGTGCGTCTGCGTTTGCGAACGCACACGGGAACCATGCGACGTCGCGACTCTCGGCACGCAGGGTGGCGACCGCTGAAGCCACCGCAGCGGCGTTACCGCCGTGCGCGTTCACCAGCACCAGTCGGTCGGCCCACCGGCAGGCACTGCGGCCGAGCTCAATCAGCAACTGCGTGAGCACTTCTGTCCCGATAGACACCGTTCCAGGGAAGCCCTCGTGCTCGCCGGACGCCCCGTACTCAACCGTCGGCGCGAGCAGGTACCGTCGATCCTCGTCGCTGCTGCCGCGCTCGGCCTCAAGGGCGGCCACGGCTCGCCCGGCCACTTCCTCGCCGATGCGGGAGTCGGTATCCAGCGGCAGGTGCGGTCCGTGCTGTTCCACCGATCCCACCGGGACCGCCACCGTGGTCGCGATCGACCCAAGGTCGGGCCACACCGCCGCACCGAGGCGGGGGACCAGTTTCATTGCGCAGACTCTACCCAGGACTTACCTCCAGGTGAACCCTCCCCGGCGAGATCCGCCCCGAAGTCCTCGCCGAATCACCTCTACTGAACCACGAACCCCTGCCGTTACCCGGGTCACGCGCTCGACGTTGCCACTAGCTAATGTAAGGCTGAAGTCGACGGCGAGTTCCCCGTCACCCACCGCGTCAATTCCGGAGGTATTCGGCCAGTGTCTGCTCCCACCCACCCGTCCAGCGGCCGCCGCGGCCCGCTCGCGGGCATTCGCGTCATCGAGTTCGCCGGCATCGGTCCCGGACCGCACGCCGCGATGCTGCTCGCTGATCTCGGCGCCGACGTCGTCCGCATTCAACGTCCCGGCGAGCTGCCGAAGGACGGCGCAAAGGCCGACGTCCTGCTCCGCGGTCGTCGGGTGGTCGAGGCAAATCTCAAGAACCCGGCCGATCGCGAAACCATCCTGAATCTGATCGCCAAGGCCGACGTGGTGGTCGAAGGCTTCCGCCCCGGAGTGATGGAACGGCTGGGATTCGGACCCGACGACTGCGCCGCAGTCAACCCGGGCCTCGTCTACGGCCGGATGACGGGGTGGGGCCAGGAGGGGCCACGCGCGCCGCTCGCTGGCCACGATATGAACTACATCGCCCTCACCGGCATGCTGCATGCGATCGGCCGCAAGGACGAAAAGCCCACTCCCCCATTGAATCTGGTCGGCGACTTCGGCGGCGGCTCGATGTTCCTGGTGGTTGGCATCCTCGCCGCGCTCGTCGAACGCTCGGTGTCCGGCAAGGGCGAGGTGATCGACGCCGCCATGGTCGACGGCGCGTCGGTTCTCGGCCAGATGATGTGGTCCTTCCGCGGCACCGGCCTCTGGCAGGACAAGCGCGGCGCGAACCTTCTGGACACCGGCGCCCCGTTCTACGAGGTGTACGAGACCTCCGACGGCAAGTGGCTGTCGGTCGGCGCTATCGAGCCGCAGTTCTACGCGCAGCTTCTCGACGGCCTCGGCCTCGATCCCGAGGCACTGCCGCACCAGCTCGACATGCCGCGTTGGGACGAGCTCAAGGAGGTCTTCGCCACGGTCATCAAGACCAAAACCCGCGACGAGTGGGCCGAGATCTTCGACGGCACGGACGCCTGCGTCGCCCCGATCCTCGACTTCACCGAGGCGCCGAACGATCCACACCTCGCCGACCGCGGCACCCTGGTAGAAGTCGACGGCGTGATGCAGGCGCAGGTGGCCCCGCGATTCGCCCGCTCGTCGACCCTCACTCCCGAGGCTCCGGCGCGCACGGCGACCGACCCGGCAGGCCTCTGGAACGACTGACCGCAGCGCGTCCACTCAAACTAGAACGTGTTACAGTTTGCCCACACTACGAGAGGGCATCATGGGTCAGTTTGACGGTCAGGTCGTCTACATCACCGGCATCGCACGAGGCCAGGGCCGCAACCATGCGATCCGGTTCGCCCGCGAGGGCGCCGCGGTCATCGGTCTGGACATCGCCGGCCCTGTCGCCGACCACGCCACCTATGCGCCGGCCACGCCCGACGACCTCGCCGAGACAGTGCGTCTGGTGGAGGCCGAGGGTGGACAGATCCTCGCGCGCCAGGGCGACATCCGAGATCTGGCGGTCCAGCAGGAGCTGCTCGAGGAGGGCGTCGCCCGGTTCGGCCGCCTGGACCACGTCGTGGCCAACGCCGGACTCCTGACCTGGGGTCTGGTCTGGGAGTTGAGCGAAGACCAGTTCACCGACGTGGTGGACGTGAACCTGACCGGCACCTGGAAGACCCTTAAGGCTGCGATCCCGCACATGCTCACCGCCCGCAACGGCGGATCGATCACCATCATGTCGTCGGTCGCCGGACTGAAGGCGATGCCGGCGCAGGCGTCCTACTCGGCCTCGAAGTTCGGCCTCCGCGGGCTTGCCCAAACGGCCGCCAAAGAGTTGGGGCCCAAGCACATTCGGGTCAACACGGTGCACCCGTACGCGGTGAACACCGAGATGGGCATCGGCGACTCGAGCGCCATCAAGGCCTTCGAGGACTGGGGAATGCACTTCCCGTCGCTGCTGGGCTACTACCCGGTCGCCTCGCTCGACGACCTCACCGACGCCGTCTTCTACCTGGCCACTGCCCAAGCCGTTACCGGCGCCGAGTTCCAGATCGACATGGGCCACTCCAAGGTCTAATCGCCCGGGGTCTGATCACCCTAGAGCCGAAATGCCGCTGGACTCGCTTTGGC
>NZ_JBAQWU010000309.1:0-7980 GCF_049299075.1 Gordonia sp. (in: high G+C Gram-positive bacteria) | reverse complement strand
ATCGAGAAGGTCTTCGTCACCGACAACTATTCGGCGGCCGGCATCGCCGGCACCGCGGGTATCGCGGTGGAACTGATCACGCTGTTCACCGTCGAACTGGAACACTACGAGAAGATCGAGGGTGTGCCGCTGACCCTCGACGGCAAGGTCTCGCGCCTGGCCGCCATGGTCCGCGGTAACCTTGGCGCCGCACTGCAGGGTCTGTCCGCGCTGCCGCTGCTGGTCGGATACGACGGGGCAGCGGGCACCGCCGCTCCGGGACGAATCTTTTCGTTTGATGTCGCCGGGGCTCGACATGAGGAGCGCGCGGGCTATGCCGCGATCGGCTCGGGTGCGGTGTACGCGCGCTCGTCGCTCAAGAAGTTGTACCGCCCGGACGTCGACGCCGATCAGGCTCTGGCCCTTGCGGTCGAGGCGCTGTACGACGCCGCCGACGATGACTCGGCCACCGGTGGCCCGGACCTGGTGCGCCAGATCTTCCCCACCGCGGTGCGCGTGAATTATGTGGGTGCAGTCGAGATTGCGGAATCAGAGATCTCCGATTCTGCTGAGGCCGTAGTCGCCCGGCGCTCCGCCGAGGCTCTCGAAGGGCGCGCGCGATGACTTTCCCGTACTACGCCAGCGCCGAGCAGATCATGCGCGATCGCTCGGAGCTCGCGCGCAAGGGGATCGCGCGTGGCCGCTCGGTGATCGCGCTGGCCTATGCCGACGGCGTGCTCTTCGTGGCGCACAATCCGTCGAACACGTTGCGTAAGGTCAGCGAGATCTACGACCGGATCGGCTTCGCCGCTGTCGGTAAGTACAACGAGTTTGAGTCGCTGCGGCGCGCCGGAATTCAGCACGCCGACCTGCGCGGCTACAGCTACGACCGGGCCGACGTCACCGGCCTCTCCCTGGCGACCGCCTACGCGACGACGCTCGGCACGGTGTTCACTGAGCAACCGAAGCCGTACGAGGTGGAACTGTGCGTCGCCGAAGTCGCGCAGCCCGGACGCGACGAACCGTCGCAGCTCTACCGGATTGGCTACGACGGGTCGATCTCCGATGAAAGCTCATTCATTGTGATGGGCGGTACCACCGAGCCGATTGTGGCCGCGATGACCGCTCAGTATGAGTCCGATATGCCACTGGCCCGGGCGCTGGCTGTCGCGGTAGCGGCGCTGTTCGCTGGACCGGCCGCGGGGGACACCGCCGATGCTGCTGCGAAGTCAGCTGCCCAGACCGCCGAATCCCAGCGCCTGGCCGCCGATCAGCTGGAGGTGGCGATCCTGGATCGTCGTCGGCCCCGACGTGCCTTCGACCGGCTGGCCACGGCACACGTCGCTGAACTTCTCGAACAGGAGTGATTCCAATGGAACGTCGGATCATGGGGATCGAGACCGAATTCGGGATCACCTGCACCATGGACGGACAACGCAGGCTCGGTCCCGACGAGGTGGCGCGATACCTCTTCCGCCGGGTCGTGGCGTGGGGGCGGTCGTCAAATGTGTTCTTGCCCAACGGATCTCGCCTCTACCTGGATGTCGGATCGCATCCCGAGTATGCGACCGCCGAGTGCGATTCGGTGCTCCAATTGGTGACTCACGACCGTGCGGGTGAACGCATCCTGGAAGACCTGATGATCGACGCCGAGCAGCGGCTGGCCGATGAGGGCATCGGTGGGGACATCTACCTGTTCAAGAACAACACCGATTCGGCGGGCAACTCCTACGGCTGCCACGAGAACTATCTGGTCACGCGCACCGGCGAGTTCGGCCGGGTGTCCGATGTCCTGCTGCCGTTCCTGGTGACCCGCCAATTGATCTGTGGTGCGGGCAAGGTGCTGACTGTGGGCAATGAGTCCAAATACTGCCTGAGCCAGCGTGCCGACCATGTCTGGGAGGGTGTCTCGTCGGCGACGACCCGGTCTCGCCCGATCATCAATACGCGCGATGAGCCGCACGCGGATGCCGAGAAGTACCGCCGCATGCATGTGATCGTCGGCGACTCGAACATGTCCGAGACCACGACCATGCTCAAGGTGGGCTCGGCGCTGCTGGTGCTGGAGATGATCGAGTCGGGCATCAGCTTCCGGGACTTCGCCCTGGACAATGCGATCCGCGCGATCCGCGACATCAGCCACGACCCGACCGGCCGACATCCGGTCAAGCTGGCCGGCGGCAAGACCGCGACCGCGCTCTCGATCCAGCGCGAGTACCACGCCGCTGCCGTAGCGCACCTGAACGGCCGTACCCCCGACGAGGTGATGGACCGTGTCGTCGATCTGTGGGGGCGGACCCTTGACGCCGTCGAGTCCGGCGATTTCCGCAGTGTTGACACCGAGATCGACTGGGTGATCAAGCGGAAGCTGCTGCGGCGCTATCAGGATCGTCACGACCTGGACCTCGGGGCGCCGAAGATTGCGCAGCTGGATCTGGCGTACCACGACATCCGGCGCGGTCGCGGGGTCTTCGACCTGCTGACCCGCAAGGGACTGGCCGCGCGGGTCACCACCGACGAGGAGATCGACGTTGCGGTGAATCTGCCACCGCAGACCACCCGCGCCAAGCTGCGCGGTGAGTTCATCTCCGCGGCCCAAGCCGCCGAGCGGGACTTCACCGTCGACTGGGTGCATCTCAAACTGAACGATCAAGCTCAACGGACCGTGCTGTGCAAAGACCCCTTCCGCAACGTCGACGAGCGCGTCGAACGCCTGATCGCTGCTATGTGACGACTAGGCTGGGCGAGTGGCCCCTGCGAAGACCTCGAAGAGTGAACGACTGCTCAATCTCGTCATCTGTCTGATGTCGGCGAAAACGTACGTCACCGCCGAGTATCTGCGGAAGAACGTCGTCGGCTATTGCGGCACCGAGCAATCCGAGGACACTTTCAAGCGCATGCTCGAGCGCGACAAGAATGAGCTTCGCGCACTGGGTATCCCGGTGGAAACTGGGAGTGCCCCGCTGGGAGGCGACGAGGGGTATCGGATCAAGCCGGAGAACTACGCACTCGGCGAGGTCAACCTGGAAGCCGACGAGGCCGCCGTGGTCGCTGCGGCCGCCGCCATTTGGCACGAGCCGGAAGTTGCCGTTGAATCGCAAACCGCGGTGCTCAAGCTCAAGGCCGCTGGTCTTGACGTCACCCGTCCCGAGGAACTGGGATTCGGTCAGGTTGCTGGCGGGCGTTCGATCGGCGACGAGAAGTCGCTGCGCGCGCTGATCGCGGCTACGACGCAGGGCCGCGCAGTCACCTTCACCCATCGCACGCGGGGGACTGTGGCTGAGCGCACCCTGGAACCGTGGGGGCTGGCCAGCGACGCCGGTCGGCTCTACGTCGTCGGCCACGACCGTGATCGCGGACAGACCCGCACCTTCCGGGTTTCCCGGATTTCCGAGGTCGTGGTGATCGGCGATCCGGGGTCGGTGACCAAGCCCGCTGATGTCGATGTACGCCAGTTGGTCGCTACTGCGGTGAGTCGGCGCACGGCAGGCGAGATGTCGACGGCGCGACTATGGCTGGCCCGCGATCGCGCGCACGACCTGCGTCGCCTCGCCACGACGCTGACCGACGCCGTGTACGCCGGTGAGCCCGGGCACGAAGCCGTCGTGGAGATCGATTTCCGCGCACAATTGGTGCGCTCGATTCTGTCGGCCGGACGCGATGTCGTGGTCCTGGATCCCCCCGATCTGCGGGCCGCGGTGATCGCCGAGCTCGACGCGCTCAGCGCGTCGGTGGGCGGTGGGCGATGACCGCGGCACCCACCCGGTTCTCGCGACTCCTCGCGATGGTCCCGTACTTCCAAGCCCGCCAGGGTATCGAACTGGCTGAGGCTGCTCGCGATCTCGGGGTCAGTGAGCAGCAGTTAACAAAGGATCTGGAACAGCTGTTCGTCTGCGGTCTGCCCGGGCACGTGGGCGGAGACTTGATCGACATCCAGTTCTGGGACGGCTTTGTGAACGTCCAGTTCACCGCGGGGATGGATCATCCGCTCCGCCTCACCGGCACCGAGGCGAATGTCTTGTTGGTGGCGCTGCGCATGCTGCTGGACTCCCAGGGCGCGCTCGACGGCGACGCGATCGCCCGGGCGATGGTGAAGGTGGAGGCGGCAGCCGGCTCGACCCGCGCAATGGTCGTCGATGTCGATTCGGTACCGGCCGAGCATCCGGCGTCGGCGGCGCTGCGCACCGCGGTCGCCGACCGGCGCGCGGTGCGGCTGCGCTACTACACACCCAGCCGCGACGAGGTGACCGAGCGCATCGTCGACCCGATCCGGGTGGAACTCGTTGACGGGCACAGTTATCTGGACGCGTGGTGCCGTGAGTCCGAAGGGCGTCGGCTTTTCCGATTCGACCGGGTGCAGGACGCGCACGTGCTCGATGAACCGTCGCGCCCACCGGAGGAGGTGGCGGCGCAGCCGATCTCCATGCCGACGCACGACGAGACAATGCCGGTGGCGCTGATCGAGGTCGATCCCGACGCACTGTGGGTGATCGAGTACTTCCAGGCCCGGCAGCTCGCCGAGCCGGCGGAGAAGGCCGGTGCCGTCGTTGCCGCCTTGACGTACGCGTCGCCGGAATGGCTCGCCCGCCTGCTGCAGGGTTTCGGTGGCCGTGTCCGGCTGCGCTCGAGCGACACACCAAGCGACAAGGTCCGGGCACTGATCGCGGAGGCTGCGGCGGCGGCCCGGGCGCGCTACGTCGGCGAGAGGTGACCGCCGCCTTCCGGTAGCATGGCTACCAACCGTTACGTGGAGGTTTTGTCATGGGCAACATTGGTGGGGCCGAGATCGCAATCATCGTCGTCGTGTTGGTGTTGCTGTTCGGCGCTAAGAAGCTTCCGGATATGGCGCGCGGCCTGGGACGTTCGATGCGGGTCTTCAAATCTGAGATCAGTGAGATGAAGAACGACGGCAAGGCCGATGCGTCCGCCGCCGATGCGCCGCGGGAGTTGCCGTCTGCCTCGGCCTCGACCGACAGCGCAGTTGCCGCCGAAGTCGACGACAAGAAGTCGGCCTGACACCGCGCACACCTGTCGGCGTGCAGACTCCGTCCTTCATCCGTCGCTTCGATCCGCGGCGACGGCGTAGCAAAATCAACCCCGACGGTTCTATGCCGTTGGCCGAGCACCTGTATGAGCTGCGTTACCGGCTGCTGATCGCGCTTGCGGTGGTCGCGCTGACCACTATTCTCGGCTTCTTCTGGTACAACACCAGGGTTTACGGGATCCCCTCGCTTGGTGACATCCTGACGCGACCGTACTGTGATCTGCCGCCCGAGACCCGCGCCTCGTTCACCGCCGACGGTGAGTGTAAGCTCCTCGCGATCGGCCCGTTCGATCAGTTCATGCTGCGCCTGCAGGTGGCGTTGAGTGCGGGCGTGGTGCTAGCCAGCCCGGTCTGGCTGTACCAGCTCTGGCAGTTCGTCACTCCGGCGCTACACCAGCGTGAACGCCGCTACGGGCGAGCCTTCGCGATTGGCGGGACACTCCTGTTCGTCCTGGGTGCCTTGACCGCCTACTTTGTTGTCTCCCAGGCCTTCGATTTTTTGCTGCGGGTCGGCAACGAGGTGCAGGTGACGGCCCTGACCGGTGACCGATATTTCGGCTTCATGCTGCAGTTGTTGCTGATCTTCGGCGTCAGTTTCGAGCTCCCGCTGCTGGTCGTGACCTTGAATCTGGCCGGTGTGCTCTCGTACCAGCGGCTCAAGTCGTGGCGCCGCGGTGCGATCTTCGGGTTGTTCATCTTCGCGGCGATCGCCACGCCGGGCCAGGACCCGTTCAGCATGCTTGCACTCGGTCTGGGCATGACGATTCTGCTTGAGATTGCCATCCAGATCGCCCGCGTCAACGACAAGCGGCGGGTCAAGCAGCGACCCGACTGGATGAACGTGTCTGACGAGGAGGCTGCGCCGCTGGATGCGGCGGACTCGATGGTCGGTGGCCCGCAGGAGGCACCGGGGCCGCTCGCTGCCGCTGCACCGATCAACGCGCTGCGCCGCCGTGACGCGAGCGCGTACGACGAGGTTCTGTAGGCGGAATTTCCGGCACTGCCGCCCGGTATTAGGTCGCCCGGCGTGACATGCTGGAAGACGATGAGCACTCTGAACGACTTCACGGCCGGTCTCTCGTTTCCGCTCGACAGCTTCCAGCGCGAGGCGTGTGCGGCCCTCGAGGCAGGCGAGCCCAGCAGCGGAAGCGTGCTGGTCTGTGCGCCGACCGGTGCCGGCAAGACCATTGTCGGCGAGTTCGCTGTGTACCTGGCACTAGCCCACGGCACGAAGTGCTTTTATACGACGCCCATCAAGGCACTGAGCAACCAGAAGTACAACGATCTGGTGGCCGTGCACGGCCGCGCCTCCGTCGGACTGCTGACCGGCGACAATGTGATCAATTCGTCGGCACCGGTCGTCGTGATGACGACCGAGGTGCTCCGCAATATGATCTACGCGAATTCGTCGGCGTTGGACTGGCTGTCCCATGTGGTGATGGATGAGGTGCACTTTTTGGCCGACCGCTTCCGTGGCGCGGTGTGGGAAGAGGTGATTCTCGGCCTGGATCCGTCGGTGCACATCGTGTCGTTGTCGGCGACAGTTAGCAATGCCGAGGAGTTCGGCGACTGGATCACCGCCGTCCGCGGCGACACCGAGGTGATCGTCGCCGAGCATCGACCGGTCCCGCTCCACCAGTGGATGTTGGTCGGTGGTCGTCTGTTCGAGCTCTTCGACCGCCGGTCGCCGGTCGGCGGTAAGCGGACGGTAAACCCGGAACTCACCCGCTACATCAAGCAGCGATCGCTGGCCGAGTCCGCCGATCCGGTGCGCAATTATCGCAGCCGAGTAGACCGCAGCCGCGGCCGGTCGCCGACGATGCCGCGCCCGCAGCTGATCCGGCTGCTCGATGATGAGGGTTTGCTGCCCGCCATCTTCTTCATCTTCTCGCGTAAGGGGTGCGAGGACGCTTTTGTCCGGTGCGTGCGTAGCGAGGTGAATCTGCTCGAACCCCAACAGGTGGCGCAAGTCGACGCGATCATTGACCGCCATCTGGTCGACTTATCACCCGGCGACGCCGACGTGCTGGGCGTGGACCAGTGGCGGACCGGGCTGCGTCGCGGTTTCGCCGCGCACCACGCGGGTATGCTGCCGATGTTCCGGCAAGCGGTGGAAGAACTGTTCGTCAACGGCCTCTCCAAAGTGGTCTTCGCGACCGAGACGCTGGCGCTGGGCATCAATATGCCGGCCCGATCGGTCGTCCTCGAACGACTGGTCAAATACAACGGCGAGGCGCACGTTGACCTGACGCCGGGGGAGTACACGCAACTCACTGGTCGGGCCGGACGGCGCGGTATCGACACCGAGGGCAACGCCGTCGTGGTTTGGACACCGGAGGTTCAGCCCGATCGGGTGGCCGGGCTTGCGGGCGCGCGCACCTTCCCACTGCGCAGCTCGTTCTCGCCGGAATACAACATGGTCCTCAACCTGATCCACCGGCTCGGGGTGCAGGGTTCGCGTCACCTACTCCGTCGATCGTTCGCGCAGTTCCAGACCGACCGCACCCTGGTCGGCCAGGCCCGACAGCTCGATCAAGCCCGCCGCACACTGCGCGGCGTGGACACCGAGTTGATGGCTGCCGCCGAAAAGGCGGGCATCGACCCGGGTTTCCGCCTCGACGACACCGACGAGACGATCGATCCGTACGCAGGTTTCGTCGGCTATCTGACGCTGCGTGAGGACTTGCGCCGTGCCGAGCGGGACGAGCGCTTCACTCAGCGGACACAGAGCGAGAACGCCGTCGCCGAAGGACTCGGCGCCCTTACGCGCGGGCAGGTGATCGCGGTGAGTTCGCGTAAGCATCGGGGTCTGGCCGTCGTGATCCTGCCCGCCGAGCAACGGCAGGATCCGCGACCGCTGGTACTGCTGGAGGACGGATACACCACGCGGGTGGGGACCGATGACTTTGTGAACCCGCCGGAGGTACTGGGGAATCTGCGGCTGGCGCGGGACGCTG
>NZ_JBAQWU010000308.1:0-2502 GCF_049299075.1 Gordonia sp. (in: high G+C Gram-positive bacteria) | reverse complement strand
GGTTTCAGTGGACCATCCGGTGAGCCTGACGTTGGTCTCCAAACTCGATCCGAAGGGCCCGTCGGCGCGATTGATCGAGCAACTGTCCATCGGCGACAAAGTGTCGGTGGTCTCCGGCCTGGACGACGAGGAGCTCGCCGCTCTACTGGCCAGCGCCGAAATTGCGTGTGTGCCGTCCCTGTACGAGGGCTTCTCGTTGCCCGCCGTGGAGGCGATGAGCTGCGGCACGCCGTTGGTCGCCACCCGGGCCGGGGCGATTCCGGAAGTGGTCGGCGACGCCGCCGTGCTGGTGGAGCCGCGCAACGCCGAAGGGCTGGCCGAAGCGATCCGTGATCTGCTCGACGACCCCGATCGGGCCGCCGCCTTGGGCGCCGACGGCCGCCGCCGGGTGCTGGACAACTACAGCTGGGCGGCCGTGGCCGCCGCAACCGCCGAGCGCTACCGCGCCGCCATCGCCGAGGAGGCTTCCTGATGTTGACTGTGGACTTCGACCGCCTGGAGGTGGGCCCCGGTGTGCGCGTCATCGACATCGGTGCCGGCCAGGGCCGCCACTCGTACGAGATGCTGCGCCGCGGCGCGGACGTGATCGCGTTTGATCAGAGCGAGCAGGATATGGCCGACGTCGCCGAGATGTTCGGTGCGCTGACCGTCGCCGGTGAGGTCCCCGAATACGCCGTGGGCCGCACCGAGGTGGGCGACGCATTGCGTCTGCCGTACGACGACGAGAGCTTCGACGTGGTGTTGATGTCGGAGATTCTTGAGCACATTCCCGACGATGCGGCCGCGATCACCGAGATGGTCCGCATTCTGCGGCCCGGCGGGCTCGCCGCGGTGACCGTGCCGCGTTACTGGCCGGAGAAGATCTGCTGGGCACTCTCGGACGAGTACCACGAGGTGGAAGGCGGCCACGTCCGCATCTATCGGGCGTCCGATCTCGCCGAGAAGCTGACCGCCGCCGGTCTGGAAGTGACCGGATCCGATCACGCCCACGCCCTGCACGCGCCCTACTGGTGGCTCAAGTGTGCGGTGGGCGTGGAGAACGACGGCAACCCGCTGGTCCGCGGCTACCACAAGATGCTGGTGTGGGACATGATGAGCAAGCCGTGGGTGACCCGCGTCGGCGAGCAGGTACTCAACCCATTGGTGGGCAAATCGGTGGCGCTGTACCTGCGAAAGCCTGCCTGAATGACGACCACCCCGATCGAGGGCGCCCGGACGCGGATCGAATCCGGACCGCACATTCCGGGGGTGCTGACCGTCGAGCAGGTGCACCGGACCGGCCGGGCGATCACCGCGATGCAGGAGAACTCCGGCGCGCTGCCCTGGTTCCCGGGTGGGCAGACCGACGCGTGGGATCACATCGAATCGGCGATGGCGCTCTCGGCTACCGGCTTTCTCGCCGAGGCCGAGGCCGCCTATGCGTGGTCGGCGCGGATGCAGCGGCCGGACGGCTCCTGGCCGATCAAAGTGGTCGACGGGCAGATCGTTGACCCGGGGATCGACTCCAACTTCTGCGCTTATCTGGCCGTGGGCGTCTGGCACCACTATTTGATCACCGGCGACCGGGGCTTTTTGGACCGCATGTGGTCGACGGTCTGGTCGGCGGTCAATTTGGTCGGCCGCTTCCAGCGGCCCGATGGCGCGTTCCGGTGGGGCGCCGATCACCGGACGCACGCCATGTTCGACGAGGCGCTCATCACCGGTAACGCCAGCATCTATCAGGCGCTCGGCTGCGGGGTCGCCATCGCCGACGAGCTCGGTCAGCCCGAGCCGGCGTGGCAGCAGGCCCGCGCGGTGTTGGGCGCGGCGCTGCGCGAGACGCCGGAGATCTTTGAGCCGCCGAGCGATCACTCGATGGACTGGTATTACCCGGTGCTCGGCGGCGCGGTCCGCGGGCGCGCGGGCGAGGCGTTGATCGCCCAGCGTTGGGATGAGTTCGTGGTGCCCGGTCTCGGCGCGCGCTGCGTGGATCATCGGCCGTGGGTCACCGGCGCGGAGACCTCCGAGCTGGCGTTGGCACTCGAAGCGCTCGGCGATACCGCCGCGGCCACCGCGTTGGTCTCGTCGATCCAACATTTGCGCGACCCGGACGGCTCGTACTGGACCGGCCTGGTCTACGACGACGGTAAGCGTTGGCCGGTGGAGAAGAGCTGTTGGACGTCGGCAGCGGTGGTGCTGGCCGCCGATGCCATCAGTCGCGCCACCCCCGGCAACGGAATCTTTCGCGATGTGCGGCCGCCGGACGGAAAACCTGGACAGGTGTCCAGTTAACTGTCTAGGCTGAGGTTCGACACCCTCAACGTGGAATCGGAGCTCGGGCGTGGAATTTGGAATCGTGCAGTTCACCAGTGACCGCGGGCTGCGCCCACAGGTCCTCGCGCCGCTGATCGAGCAGGCCGGCTTCGCGTCGTTCTTTGTGCCCGAACACGGCCACATTCCCACCAAGCGGGAGGCCGCGCACCCGGGCCCCGGCACCGCGGAGCTGCCCGACGACCGGTACCT